>JANQST010000139.1 GCA_028279155.1 Cyclobacteriaceae bacterium | reverse complement strand
ACCCGCAAGATAAACCCCGGAAACGTTTGACTCCATTGTGTTTGGATCATAAACCGGTGTTTTAAATTCGTCTGTGCCGATTTCAATTCCAATCTCTTCAAGAAACTTGAAATTCGGTTGATAACCCGTCATTGCCAGAACGAAATCATTTTCAATTTCTATCTCTTCTTTTGGAGTTTTTACCGTAATGAACCGCTCATTAATTTTAGTGATACTTGAATTGAAGTAGGCTTTGATGGACTCTTCCTTTATCCTGTTTTTAATGTCTGGCCGAACCCAGTATTTAACTCTTGGACTGATCTCTTCTTCTCTTATGACCATCGTTACCGATTTGGCTCCCTTGCGGTATAACTCTAGTGCTACATCTACAGCCGAATTCGCTGCGCCAACCACCGCCACGTTCATGTTGTAGTATGGATGTGGTTCATCATAGTAGTGTTTGACTTTTGGAAGATCCTCACCTGGGACATTTAACAAGTAGGGTAGATCATAAAATCCAGTAGCAAGGATTACATTTTTCGCATTGTACTTCTGCTTGTCGGATTCAATGGTGAACGTTCCATTGTCCTTGTTGATGGAATCAACTTTTTCGTAAAGGTTGGTTTTTAGATTCCACGAAGAAGTGACGCGTCTGAAGTATTCCAAAGCTTCTGCTCGCACAGGCTTGGGATTATGAGATATGAAAGGAACATTACCAATCTCCAGCCGATCCGATGTAGAAAAGAAAGTCATGTTCTTCGGGTAGTTGTAAAGCGAATTGACAAGGCATCCTTTATCTAGAATAACATAAGATAGGTTCGCTTTTTCAGCCTCAATGCCACATGCAAGTCCAATGGGTCCTGCGCCGATAATCAGAATGTCTACATTCATGCTGCGAAGGTAGCTCAGGACACATTATTCTTATTAGATCATGCTTTGAAATTGACGAGTCTTGGGTTTAAAGTCTTGCTTTCGATTTAATATCCATGATGAAAATTTTTGCAATAGGATTCAGATAATTAAAAAGTTGAAATTTTTCATTTCCCTTGGATTTATTCATCAGCAGAGATATTACCAGGTCGAATTCAGGGAAGACGATCAGTAATGACTGTGAACCAACTGAAACACCGCCATGATTAATGATCTGTACTCCCTCATCAAGGATGTCATTGGATTCGTAATTCCTCCATCCCAACGCATATCCTTGTTCGTTCTCTTCCCCATTTTCAAGCAACCAAGGAGTCGTTATGAGTTCAATCGTTTCTTTACTTAAATAGCTGCTATCGAGAAGTACATTCCCGCCCTTTAAAAGGTCGCTGGGAGTAGACAGAAAGCCTCCACCAGCCCATTTATAGCTCAGATTCACTTCAAATGCTTCTTTGAATTCATCTTCGGAAATGTCATAGAATTTGGCTCGGTTCGGTGTAACCAGATCCTTTTGATCCGCTACGGTTTGGTTCATACCTAATTCCTTAAAAGCTTGATCCACTAGCTGTAGAAATTCAACATTTGTTGATTTCTCCATTGCTGCACTTAATAATGAGTAGTTATATGTGCTATATGAAAAAGAGCTTCCCGGTGAAAACAACAGCTTATCATCTTTGAAAATCTCTAAGCTCGACGATACCGTTTCGTATTCTTTGTTGCTGTAATACTCCCAAATCGGGAAACAGAAACACAGCCCATAATGTCTGATTCCGGAAGTGTGTGAAGCAACTTGTCCTATAGAGATTTCTTCTTCGTCATCAAATCCTGGAATCAGTTCTTGAATGGGTTGATCCAAATCGATCTTTTGCTCCTGGATTAGTTTTCCCAAAACAATTCCAGTCAGTGCTTTCGATGTGCTGCCAATCCGGAACATAGTTTCAGAAGTGGCTGGTATTTGTCCTTTAACATCCATAAAGCCATTAGCCTGAGCCCAGATGATCTTGCCATTAATTGATACTCCAACGGAAACAGCTGGAGCTCTACTGGTTCGGTGAATTTTTTCTAACTCTTTTTTAGCCAGCACAATGGGAACAGCATAGGTGCTATCAGTAATGGAGATATGCTTTTGCGTGTAAGTTGCTGTAGGCAACACTTCCCAGCCGAAATTCCATACGAATATGTTTTCGAAAAGGAAATAGCTCATGAGGCCAACCAATAAAAAAAGACTACCGATAAGATACTTTTTCATCCGGAAATCTCTTTTCGTCTTTCTGATTTAATAAACTCATAACCTTTATAGAGAATCACTATCTCCAAAATGAGAGCTGGGATCAAAAGGATGTAGCCTAATATGAAAAGAATCACAATGGCAAAGCAAAACCCAATGATAAGTTCTAGAACACCTGCTAGTAGTGCCATCCGACCCATTCCATCCTGAAGCCTGATCAACCCTATTCCAAAAAGAATCTCTGCTACTCCAACCGAAACAGATCCCGAGGGCAGTATAAAGAGGAGTGTTTCGTCGCTGACGGGAAAGAATAACGAAACCATATCAAAAATCAACAACAATGAAGTAAAACCTATAAGAAGGTATGCTGCAATTTTCAAAATTGAATTGGAAAAGAAATTTGCTAAAACAACTATGCCGCCCATGAAAAGCAGATAGGAGAATAGTGCAATCGTCTTAACTGAGATATAGAATTCCCATGGGATATCTCCATCTCCTTCCTCAAATCGAGTGTAGTCTAATCCAGCTTCCAGGAATCCAATGATGAAATATACGATCCCTGCAATCCATGCAATCTGCAAGGAGTTTTCGGCTCGCTCCAATTCTTCATTTCCATTGACATGGTATGTTTTATGAAATGAACGAAGATCTTCTCCAAGAGCAGCAAGAATTATTTTGATAGTAGAAGTCCTTGGTGTCACCTCTCCCGACTCTATTCGCTGGATTGTTCGTACACTTACATTGCAGGCTTCGACTAACTCTTCTTGCGTAAGATTTTTAGTTTTTCTAAGCTCCGAAATTTTTTGCCCAAGTTCTGGCTGTCTCATAGCGACTTTATTTTTTGACAATGCTAACGAAGTGGGTTTGAAATCGACCGTCAAATTTGTTGAAATTTACCCGTCATTTACCCGTCATTTCGAAACTGAATGCTCTATCAGCGTATTCTTTGTATTTATGGCGAAAGGTTGGAAACATAATAGCAATTGATCTTGTTACCTGAATAGAAATTCCACATAATTACTAACTTCGAGGTTCGAAAATTTCAGAGGTGTTTCGACAATGTTGATGCCCTCAACACATTAATAAAAAACAGTTTTATATAGTGAAAATCTTAGTTTGTATTACGCATGTGCCAGATACTACATCGCGCATCGCATTTACGGATGGAAACACCAAGTTTGATAAAAATGGTGTTCAATTCATCATCGGTCCGTATGATGATTATGCGCTCGCAAGGGCAGTAGAGTTAAAGGAGCAATCGGGTGGTAGTATCACCGTGTTGAATGTTGGAGAAGCTGAAACAGAACCAACGATTCGAAAGGCATTGGCTATTGGCGCTGATGATGCCATTCGAATCAATGCGTTCCCAACAGATGCTTTGTTTGTGGCCAAGCAAATTGAGGCCGTTGCAAAAGATGGTGGATATGACCTGATTTTGATGGGAAGAGAATCAATAGACTTTAACGGAGGCCAGGTACACAGTATGGTGGGAGAATTGTTGGGTATACCTTCGGTATCACCGGTTATGACCTTAGATGTGGATGGAGATTCAGCTAAGATTACACGAGAAATTGAGGGCGGAATGGAATACATGGAACTCCCAATGCCATTTGTTGCCGGATGTCAGGAGCCAATTGCAGAATGGAAGATTCCTAACATGAGAGGGATTATGAGTGCCAGAACCAAACCTTTGGAGGTGAAAGAACCTACTGGTGATGCCGCGAAAACAAATGTGAATTCATTTGAGCTTCCTCCAGCAAAGGGTGCTGTGAAGCTTGTTGAACCCGATAACATGGACGAATTAGTTAATCTATTAAAAAACGAAGCGAAAGTAATCTGATATGGCAGCATTAGCATTTATAGAAACCGATGAGGGGATCGTTAAAAAATCATCTTTAGAAGCTGTGAGCTATGCACATGCTGTAGCAGGTGATGTGACTGCCATTGTTTTTGGAGCAGTTGATAATTTAGATACAGTTGGTGCAGCAGGGGCTAGCAAAGTGCTCCATGTACAAGATGAAAAACTTGCAGCACCGAACATTATGGCCTACTCATCTGCAATAGCAGAGGCAATGAACCAGGAAGGTGCCGACCTACTTGTTTTGGCCAAGAGCTCGTTAGGTGATCCCGTCTCCGCACGTGTCGCCATCAAGGTAGATGCGGCACTGGCATCAAACGTCAGTGAGCTCCCAGATGCAGGCGGCGCAGTGAAGAAGAGTATATATACAGGGAAAGCATTCGCAATAACGTCTCTTGAAGGCACTAAAAAGATAATCTCGATTAAGAAGAATGCCATCTCAGTCAAAGAAGATGGTGGAAGTGCTGACGTTGTAGCTTTTTCTCCCACATTGAATGATGGCGATTTCACTGTGACAACAACCAAAACAGAAAAGGCTGAAGGTGACATTTTACTTCCTGAAGCAGATCTTGTTGTCTCTGGTGGACGTGGGTTGAAAGGTCCGGAAAATTGGGGAATGGTTGAAGATTTGGCAAAGGCACTGGGAGCGGCAACTGGCTGTAGCAAACCTGTTTCTGATATGGACTGGAGGCCTCACCACGAGCATGTTGGTCAGACAGGTATCAAGGTCAGCCCCTCGCTTTACATCGCTATCGGGATCTCTGGCGCGATTCAACATCTTGCAGGTGTCAATTCTTCGAAGTATATTCTGGTCATAAATAAAGATTCTGAGGCGCCTTTTTTCAAAGCGGCGGACTATGGAGTGGTTGGAGACGCGTTTGATGTGGTGCCTAAATTAACAGAAGCGATTAAGAAGGCGCAGGGCTGATGGCCGATGACAAAATAAAACTTGAGATCTTGGGACTGTCCTCGAGTCAGTCCCAATCAGGATCCTTTGCTCTCGTTTTGGGTGAAGTTGAAGGCAATCGGCGGTTGCCAATTATCATTGGAATGTTCGAAGCACAAGCCATTGCTATTGAGATTGAGAAGATTGTTCCCAATCGCCCAATGACACACGATCTCTTTAAAGCTTTTTCTCACAATTTTGATATCTCCGTAAAAGAAGTCTATATATCTGACCTCAAGGAGGGGGTTTTCTTTGCCAAGATCATTTGTGAACATGAAGGAAAAGTATTTGAAATTGATTCGAGACCTTCTGATGCGATTGCCATCGGCTTACGATTTTCTGTTGATTTCTACACAAACGAAAATATTCTCAGTGAAGCAGGCATCGTTCTAACGGACGAGTACGAAGAAGAAATGGCTCACGTAGAAAAACAAGAGAAGGTGAGCATGGATGATATGCCATCGGCTGAATTGGAAAAATTGCTTAACGAAGCACTCGAGAACGAAGATTACGAAAAAGCAGCGCGAATCCGCGATATGCTCAATAAACGAAATTGATTTTATGGATTATCTAAGAGGACTCATTGGATTAGTAGGTTTAATTGCGATTGCATGGGCACTCTCGGGGAATCGAAAAAAAGTTGATTTTCGAATCGTTGGAACCGGTATACTGATTCAGGTGATCATTGGAATGTTGATCGCCTATGTTCCCATTGTGAATCAAGGCTTTTCGATGGCAAGCGCTGGATTCGTTAAGTTCTTAAATTTCGCATTAAAAGGAGCAGAGTTCCTCTATGGAGACTTGGCTTATAACAACGAAGCAATTTCAGATGTCAAGCATAACCTTGGGTTTCTTTTTGTTTTTCAGGCCTTGCCAACAGTCATTTTCTTTTCAGCCGTAACAGCAGGTCTTTACTACTTAGGAGTGCTTCAAAAGATCGTGTATGGATTTGCATGGATCATGGCGAAAACGATGCGTCTATCCGGAGCTGAAAGCTTATCAGCAGCCGGGAATATATTTTTAGGACAAACAGAAGCTCCATTGCTCGTCAGGCCATTTATTGGCAAAATGACCAATTCTGAACTGAA
>JANQST010000332.1 GCA_028279155.1 Cyclobacteriaceae bacterium | reverse complement strand
GAACATCTAAACCTCCTGCTTTTTGCCTTGCCAAGTCAATGTGTGTCGCTCCACTTAGGTCGCGTCCAAAATCAATGACTTTATCACCATGGTATTCCCTCACAAGATCATCGACAATGAAAAATAGTAAGTCATTGTGTCCATCTACCAAAATCGCCTCCTCATGAATTTCCTGATAAGAAAGATCTTTTGGAGATTGATTTTTTTGATTGGTTTTTGAACACGAAAAGAGAATAAGGACGATGAGTGTAAAAAATAAATGATGCAGACTTGTCTTCATCTTAACAAGATAGGTGAGAACAAATAGATAAGCAATTTGATACGCTCAATCTTAAATCTGGTTCATTTAATCCGAGGTTGTTAACCTCGCATCCTATCTATTCTGATTTCCATCATCATTGCTACTTCCCTCTTTCAGGTCATCATTAGAAACCTTTCTCACTTTCTTGGCTGCACGTTGTTTCAGTTTACCGATGCGATAACTGAAGTTCAACCTAAAGTTTAATAACTGGAGCTCCCTGGTACTTCTTTGTGCGAGGAATGGAGTAGTAATTTCAGAGTCTAACAAACTTCTTGGGGTGGCAAAATTATTGGCACCGATACCGATGCTCCCTTTGTCATTTTTGAAATTGCGGTTAATGCTTAGGCTGTAGATGTAAAATGGATTAGTAAACCCCTGTAACTGGACCCTTGAACTTCGGTAAAAGCCGAACATCTGCAAGACCCATCGATCTGTTAGCTTGTAACTACCAAAAAGCCTGGTATTGAATACAAAACCTTCGTTTTGAGCATTAAACAGTGGGTCATCAATGTTGTTAGTCAACACTGCATAAAAGGCATCAATACCGCCATTAAGCGTAATTTTTCCTTTTCTGATACTTCCGAACGCATTGATTCCGTAGGCATCCTCTTCGCCAATGTTTTGAAAAGTTGTATAGACTGTATCCTGTCCAATCGTTTCTCTTACTGACTGGATACTTCCATTGGTGGACCTAACAAATGCGGAAATGTTTAGTGAAGTGCTTCGTTTAAAACTGCTTAAGGAAAGTTCAAACTGATTCGTGAATTCAGGAAGCAAGTCCGGATTTCCTTGCGAAATATCTAGCGGATTGGCAGCATTGATGTTGGGATTTAAAAACTGAAGACTTGGACGTGCGATCCTTCTGGAGTATCCAAACTTAAGGGTTAGATTGTTCTTGAGCTTTTTTGACATGTTAACGCTAGGAACAAACGTTCCATAATCTGCGATTTCAAGATCAGTACCTTCAGAGAAATTTGCAGTAATCGTCGTGTATTCATACCGTCCACCCGCCTGTAGTGTTACATTGGAAGGTAACTCAATCAGCCCAGAGACAAAACCAGCTGAAACATTCTGATTGTACGTGAAGAAGTTACCCAAGCTAGCTCCTTGTACCTCAGCATACGCTTCATTTCCTTGTCGTTGGAATAACTGAAAATCACTTGTCACGGTCCTTGAAATATTCTTTACCCCCGTTTCAAACCTGGCTTTTTCCCCAATTGGCTCTACATAATCCAATTGAATCGTGAACTCTTTGTTGATGCTGTTATTCTCATTCTTGGTATCAGACGGATTGGCTCCCGTTAGATTTTCAATCGTAAAATCATTATTCCTGGTATCCTGGCTATAAAGAGAGATCAAACTTATCTCTTTGCCTTTTTTCTCAAATGACCTGATGTAGTTGAAGTTGATATCAACACTATTGGAGTTGCTCAATGTAAAAACATCCTGGAGCAAGGATCGTGTCCCGGAAACATCCGTAATTTCCGTAAGTCTGTCGTCCTGATCGTTTCGAGAATCGAATATCCTGTAGTTGACACCCCCACCGATAAAATGGTATTTATTAAATGAATAATCCCAGCCAAAGTTGTAGCGTCCTGAAATTCTTGAACTAACTGTTTCGGCAAATTGATTCGTTCTTGACAACTCATTCCCGATTCCATCAGTTACTATTTGTTCATTATCCAAGGAACCAAGAATATTGTAACCTGCAAATCCATTTCCACCTAAGGATAAGCCGAGCTTTCCGGTTCTGTAACCGGCGTTAATTCCCAGATTTGAACCCCTGTAGCCCACGCCGGTTCTGACGGAGAGTGTACCTCCCTCAAGGTTTTTCTTTTTCGTAATGATATTAATAATTCCTCCTGTTCCCTCTGCATCATACCTGGCAGAAGGTGAGGTAATAACCTCGACCGATTCAATCTCATCGGCAGGAATTTGGCGCAAGGCGTCTGCAAGATTACCAGCAGTTATGGTAGAAGGTTTACCGTCAATCAAAACCGTAATATTATTGCTGCCGCGCAATGAAACATTTCCATCCAGATCTACAGATAACAATGGAACCCTTCGTAACACGTCAGAAGCATCACCGCCCGCAGTTGTGAGGTCTTGAGAAGCATTGTAAACGATTCGGTCTACCTTATCTTCAATCAATTCTCTTTGACCCTCAACAACGACCTGATCCAATTGAGTCGTAGAAGAAGTGAGCGAAGTACTTCCCAAATCGTACGATTCTCCTTTTCCAGTTACCTTGAATGGACCTTTGTTGAGTGGTTCATAACCAATGAACGAAATGACAATCCTAAACTCTCCTTCAGGCACGTTTCGGATCACCCATTTCCCATCATCTTCGGCAATGGTTCCATTAACGAGCTTATCATCGGAGGCATTTAAAACTCTGATAGTAGCAAATGGAACAGGTTCGTTATTCTCATCCGTTACAATTCCTCCCAACTTCCCATATCCTACTTTTTGGGATGATCCGCTTGTTGATGGTGGGCCTGATGGTCGTTGCGCAAGAGCGACCGAAATACTTAACACAGCTATTATCACTGCTGCAATTAATCTATATGAATGCTTCAAGGTCATTGGCTTTAATCCCTATATAGACAATTGAACTCCGAAATTGTTTGATTGATTACTGAATTAAGTGATGAATGGTAATTGAAACTTACAAATCAACACTTCAATTATACAACCCAAGTAAATGGATTATTTTCTCCCTCCATATAACTCATCACCAGCTGATTCAAACTTGTCACCTTTGAGCCAGTAGGGTCTTTCTTTACGATTTCCAATCAATTCGGCTGCTCTTATGTATGCCTTCCAATATTTGTGGATGTAATCCATATCTACCGTATGATACTCATCTGAAGGACGATGGTAATACTTGGTGATCCTCTCATCGTAGGCACTCATTGACATTTTCAAATTGACAGCAGGAACACCCTTTCTTGCAAAACTCGCCTGATCCGATCGCTCGTAGTAATTCTGTTCAGGAAGTCGATCACCCTGCACTTTTAAACCCAACTCAGCCGCTGCTTTATAAACCAGATCATCAATATCGATGCGACTTGTATCTAGCAACCAGATGTATTCGGTATCAGTATACCCACTGTTGTCAATATTGAAATTGAATACTGTTTCTCCTAATGGAACCTTTGGATTATTTGCATAGTACTTACTTCCCAATAATCCTTTTTCCTCTGCAGTTAATGCTACAAAAATGATAGATCTCTTGGGAGGATATTTTCCAAAGTATTGGGCTGCATTGATCACACCTGTGGTTCCAATTCCATTATCCCTGGTACCATTGTAGATGGAGTCCGGGTCCTGGGTGTTTTGAATACCCACATGATCATAGTGCGCAGACATTACAATGTGTTCCTTTTTTAATTCGTCATCGGTTCCCTCAATTTTTCCAACTACATTAAACGCATTGATCGGTCCCGTTTCAATCCCATCGATTTCAAGTTTGGCATTTGCATTCTTGGCTTTTAGCACCAGATCTACATATTTCTTGTCATTGTCTTTGATCCAGACATGAGGTAAAATGCCACCATCAGATTCCCCAATATTTACCTTTTCCTGATTGAAGTAATTCATAATCAAAGGCCAGGGATATCGATATCCCGGTCGGTACAAGTGAATCAATCCCACGGCTCCTGCCGCTTGCAGTTCTTGCAGTGGAGCATTGAAACCCCTGTCATTCAAAACCGTGAGAACAATTTTCCCGGAAACATCCACAGTTGTGTAATCTTCAACTTTTTCGAGGTAAATAATATCTGCTGAAATAGAAGTATTCGAACCAGATGCTAAAAGCAAATTATTATTCAAGGTGAATTCTTCTCCCAGCATAGACAACTTGGCCATTGAAGCCTGCTTCGTACTAACCAAAGGCACCTTTTGTAAATAGTCGCCTTCCTGATCGCCCAATGGTTGAACACCATATTGCCTAAACTGTTCAGCAATGTATCTCCCGGCAATAATTAATTCTTCAGATCCTGTGTTCCTTCCTTTTAACTCATTAGATGTTAAGAACCTCAGATGTCCTTCTGCTTCACGAGGATCAATGGTTTGTTCGATGCGATCCAGTTGTGCATAAGTTTGAGAAATTCCAAGAATCACCGATAGTGATAAAGTCAATATTGATTTCATTCGAGAATGATTTTGTTGGCCCTAATCTAAAAGATCGATTGAAGAAAATATCTTTAGGAGCTGAATAAAAACCAAAAGATTATATGAGTGGTTTATAAACAAAAAAGCTACTCATTTGAGTAGCTTTTGTTTGTAGCCCTTAGGTTCGAATTATCGAACTTTTATGAAGACCTCAATAGCATCCTAAATTTCAATCTCTAGAAAGTTCAAAATTGTATTTCAAGAAGATAGAACCCTTCACAGGAGCCCCATCCTTTGTGGCAGGTGAGTAGTCAGATAACATCATCGCTCGAACCGCACTACTGTTAAACAACCGATGTTTCTCATCCGGATTGAAAATGTGAAAATCTCCCACCTTACCATTTTCATCAATGGCAGCTACAATGTAAACGACACCTCCAATCCCTCTAGATAGTGCACTTCTAGGATAAACTGGTTGAACATACTTGGTCTGGGTCGGCGGCTCAACTCCTTCTTTAAGAGTTCTTTGTTTTATCGCCTCCATGGCCATCTCAGGAACAATTTTGGATTCTGGGATTGGAGGGAGATCGATATTGGTTCTTTGAAATTCTTCCAAAGATGAAATAAATTTTCTGGAGCCTCTCATTCCCATTTTGATATTCTCTTTTGAAAACCTAGTTGGGATACTGTAATAATAAATATTACCATCAGGTTCTAACACATGCAGTTGAACATCTGATGAGCTTTTCCCTTTTCCAGCGAAAACAACATTCTTGACTCCAGCATTTCGATACTTCACAATCAAATGTCCTTTCTTTAAGCCATTGATTGAAGCAGGACTTCCTGGGTCAACTTTGACAACCTCCAACATTTTGTATCCATTTATGGGTCGAGTCCACAAACCCAGGTAATATTTATTGGACAACATTTTTTGATTTCCACTCGCGAGTAAAACAGCGAATTCAGGCCATTTGTAATCCTCTTTGTACGGTATTTGGTTGATTTCCTTGTTTTTCTTTTTTATGAATTTTGCAGTGTTAGATAATTTTTCAACTGTCGGGTCAATTAACGTCTTCAAAGATTCCTCAAATCGTGGTTCGTGTATATTGATTCTGTTGTATCCACTCTCTTTATGCAGATTGACAACACCACTAGCTGATTTCTTTGTCCACACATTCTTATCAGGGGTAATGGCATAAGCTTCAGCCATCATGACTAAAATAGGATTTGGATAGCTGCCTACCGAACGCATCCAGGTTGATAGTTTCAAAAACTCTGTATAGTAGCCTTGATTAAATAATGTAACAAGTTGGTGTTCTTTGTAAGCACTCCTATATTGACTTTTTCGTCCTCCAAAAAGTGCATCTTTTAATTCTGACTGATCTCCATATTGAATAAGAGAATCAACGTATACCACCAATCCATCATAGTCTCCTGATTTAGCTAATGCTGGTAATCTGACCAAAGACTTCTTAACTAACTCTCGTTTACGTTTTATTGCTCTTTCTTTATCAATTCTTTCTACCAATTCCCTCATGGAACTCGCTCCAGGGTAATCAGGAAAATATTCCAATATGCGCTTCGCAGGGTAGTAAGCAGAACTTTCACGCTTTTTTACATTAAGTGCATAGTCATATCCGATCTTAGCATAATCCGCATACATGATTCTATTGCGTGGTGAGTCATTTTCTCTCACAAAAGCACTTAAATCACTATCAGCACTGGACACTCTTGAGAACCTTCTATCCCCACCAAAATCATCATACAAAGATTTGGCCTTTCCTTCCAGTAACTTGTATTCTAAGTCTTCGGCGAATTGCTCGCGCCAATAGTAGAGTTTATCCAGGTATTCATAGCTATCCTCAATGCCCTTTCGAAGCTCTCTCAGGTCTTTTTCCACTTTAGACTTACTCTTATAATCCATAAAGACCCCGTAGGTAGTGAACCACCCAGTCAGGCGTTGATTCCAAACCCGGCATTCCTGCTGCCATCGCTCGAAACGGCGTTTTCCGTCTTCAAATGCGCGATTGAAGTTCGCTCGATTTTTTCGGTATTCTTTTTCTTCTCTTTCTCTTTGCTGCTGTTCTGCGATTTGATTAATCACGTTAGCAATTCGCTGTAGGGACCGATCCATGGCTTGTTGTTTGGCTCGGGCCACTTGTTCATTCTGAATCCTAATTTGTTGCCACCGCTGGTTAAACTCCTGCTCTTGCCGATCTTGATCCGCCTTCCAACGACTATACTCTGCCTGCTTTTGGGATTGGTAACTATTCTGTTGTGATTTCGCCTGACTATAGGTAGAAGTCGGTTTAGGGGGTGGCGGTGGAGTGTAAGATGAAGTATTACTGGATGTGTTACTTGATGTATTCGTGTTCGAATTGGATGCTGCGCTTGTCTGCGCCTGATTGGCACAGTATGCTCGCATATCTCTCTTCAAATTGTTAATCCTATCTCCCCAGTTACGCCAGGCTATTGCTGCGTCCCGACATGTTCGAGCCATTGCTTTAGCCTTTTCCGGGAGGTCGTCATCACCTCGTACCATTGTAAAAGGTCTGCAAGCCTGGCATTTGCTTATGTACTCATTGGAAAAATAGCGTTGAGCAATTGTCCCTGTTGCAATCGGGATGGCTTGGGGTTTACCACCAGCACTTCCAGGTTTCGTGTATAATTCTGTCCACTCCCATTGCGAACCAAATTGCTGTGTTTCTTTCTTAGTAAACTGCAATCCCTCATAGTACTTAGCCCATGAGAGGCTCTGTTCCTCACCTACGGCCATGCCACTAAGAGACGAATTAGGACGGGTATGGCCCTTTTGAAATCGTTCACAGGGCGATTGATTTTGAGCAAATGTTGGGATTGAAAAAAGCCCGATTAATACAAATGAAAACGTTAGTTGGTAAACTCTCTGGTTGAATGGTTGCATAAGCGGTTACGATAGTTGGTACTGATTAAGATAATACAAAATCGATACCAAAATGCACAGAGTGTTCAAAGATGAGGTGCAAAGAGGAGAAAGCTAAATAGAAAAAGCTACTCATTTGAGTAGCTTTTGTTTGTAGCCCGTAGGGGAATCGAACCCCTGTTACCAGGATGAAAACCTGGCGTCCTAACCCCTAGACGAACGGGCCATAAGATTTAAGAACTCACTTTATTACTAAAGC
>JANQST010000315.1 GCA_028279155.1 Cyclobacteriaceae bacterium | reverse complement strand
GTTGACAAGAATTGCCAACGACTTAATTGATCCGGATGCGGTTAATCCTGAAGAGCTCATCGTACCCGGATTCATTTCGAATTTTAGCTTGCCACCAGTATTCGTAAAATTGATTGCTGCTCCTTTTTTTGCCAGACCTTCCGATTCAGTAACCAGGACGACTGAATTGGCAATGGCATCTTGGTTCAGCGACTCAAATTGGCCCACGTTACTCGCAGAGAGAAACAAAAGGTTCAAGCCAGTCATTGAGCCAGGATAGTCTAATACTTCAATGGGCTTGCCATTAATGGTCCTTCCGGAGGTTAGTGATCTTATTTGGGACAATACTTCTGAATCCCCCAGAACTCCTACCGTGTATTTGTTGGCTACTTTGTCGGCAGGCCAATCAATATTCTGTAAAAACTTATAGATAAATAGAGCCTTGTACTTTGCTTCCTGACCAAATGTGGAAAATGAAAGAGACAGGCCTATAATTGATATAATAATGTATTTCATGATATTCCTCATTTGATTATTTGAACATGTACGAGATATCTATTCGAATCTCTGGATAGCTATCCTTCTTACCGTTGAATTCATAATGATGGGAACTCCCATCAAGCTTGATCGCAACTTTCTCAATTGGTCGATAAACAACACCGAGGGAAGGTTTGAAGAATTTGCCATCATCTGCAACTCCAGCTTCATTATCTCCGCCAAAGCCTTTGCTTCCAATAGTTTCAGGATTTTCATAGTGGTCAAGGAACAAGTATGGCGTAAACTTGCCCTTGGTTGTGTTGATCTCGTAGCTGATCCTCAGGTACCAGGTATTAACTGTGTAATCACCATTCGTATTGACATCTGCTACAGTTAAAGCGGTTAAATCCGCACCTGGATTCAGCATTCTTGCTTGTTGCGCTGCATTCAGTTGTCCGTTCTCCGCAAGTGTGATTACATCATCAGGATTTCTATCCGCATCATGACTCGCTGTGAAATATGCGGCTTTGATTCCAAGGTTCCCCTTCCTGGTTTCTGCAAATATTCCGAAGACATTGTATTTGTCGCCGGTCATCCATGGTAGTATCCCCGCACTGGGTGAACCCTCACCAAGTCCCACTGTAGATTGTGACTTGGCGGAACCAAGATTAGAAGTGTAACCTGAAGCACCAATCATGAAAAAACTTGTAGCGTATCGCAGATCCCATCCAATTGGAAGGACTTTTTTCTCCGCGCCACTCTCTCCATTCGAGGTTGTGAGTAGGTATTTGAATGTACTCTGACCCATTTTTTTCTCTCCATGGATCGACAGCAAACTTGTTCGTGGGAGCAGTAAATGATCATTGTCAAACAATTCGGGTGGTTCAATTCCAGAATAGGTTGGTATTTGATCCAGCCTTTCATTGAATAACCCGAAGCGGCGGTATTGACGTCCGGCCCTGATTTGGAACATATCCGTTATCTTCCAGTTTCCCCAGGCGTTTACCAGTTGAATGTTGTCATCGTCTTTACCAAGGTTGAAAAAGACAGTAAAATTCTCCGCGAGTCTTGACCCTCCATAAATATGGAAGCTTGGGTTAGCCATTTCGAAAGGTCCAGATTCATAGACTGTATTCCCCAAACCATCTAAGGAAGGTTCGTTGAATACTTTTTCCGCATTGAAATTCAGAAACCCATAAAATGAGAGTTTGTTAATCGCTTGATTATCTAAGTCGACCCAATCTTCGATCGACATGTCGACTACATTTCTATTCATGATCTCCTCAAGTGAGAGATCCAGGTTGGCATCCTCCTGTGCATTTACCAAGAGGGGGTTAATTGCTAGCAGCAATAGTTTAATTAGTAGAAAAAAGTTTCTCATTAGTGTTAATAGTTAGTTGAAAAAGCGCATAAGCAAATGCACCAGAAAATGTACTCAGACCGTAAACGGATCTACAGTGAAATTCACTATTGAAAAAGGGTCTTCGCTAGAATCCTTTGAACTTATCTTATCCAGAATCGGGATATCATAAGAGGTTGATGTGCTTAGGCGGACAGTAAATTTGTTGGTTGACATAATACTCCAATTAGTTGACGGTAAAAATCCAATTGAAGTGAGCAATCCAATTTTCACTTGCTGGTTAAAATCTCACTCTAATTATCAATTGATAATGAAACAAAGCTAAATACCGACTTCAGGAGCCACAATCGTATTTTATACGTAATTTTTGTCTACGGTAAATACCGTAGTTATT
The DNA here is from genome assembly GCA_028279155.1 of Cyclobacteriaceae bacterium. Lineage (GTDB taxonomy): Bacteria > Bacteroidota > Bacteroidia > Cytophagales > Cyclobacteriaceae > Ekhidna. The sequence continues at coordinate 1,140 of JANQST010000315.1, read as the reverse complement.
GGATTATTGTCAGACCAGCTTCTTTGTTAATGCAATCCTGACCAATTCGGCAGCATTGCTTGCCTGAAGCTTGCGCATCATATTTGTTCGATGGGTATCTACGGTACGGGCACTTATAAATAAGTCCTTTGCAATCTGTTTGTTGCTAAGTCCCAATACAATTTTGGACAGGATCTCCAATTCCCGTGAGGTTAGTTTTTCTACCTGCTCTTCCTGCGCTCCATTAAGTAATTGAGTCGCGAGAACTTCAGATACAAAGGGACTTAGGTATTTCTTTCCTCTACTTACCATTTCAATGGCAGCATAAAATTCAGATTCATCAGCGTCTTTGGTTAAATAACCCATAGCTCCTACCTGAAACGCCTTTACAATGTAATCATGGTCCTGATGCATACTTAGAATCAAGACCTTTACTTCAGGATGTTTTTCCCGAATTATTTCACATAACTCTAGTCCCGATGTCCCCGGCATTGAGATATCGGTGACAACCATCTCTACTTCCCTTTTTTCCAGTAGCGTAAGGACTTCATCCGCAGTTGATGCCTCATGTATTACCTCTATTGAGTCATTTGTAATGGCCGATCTAATTCCTTTTCGAACCATTGTATGATCATCAGCCAGAATTACACGCACTTTCTTCATTTGTCGAAGGTAATCGTTATCACTGTTCCTGCTTTTTCTGAAGAAGTGATTTTAAAATCTGCCCCGATGATCTCTGATCGTTCCCGCATATTTGAAAGCCCATGACTTTGTGATTTCCGACCAGCGTCCAAGTCGAAACCTCTTCCATCATCAGATACCATTAAGATGATTTTTTTCTGCTTGTTCGTCAGTTTTACTTCGATAGATTCAGCTTTTGCATGCTTTATGGCATTGTTCAATGCTTCCTGGGCAATTCTGTATAATGCTACTTCCTTTTCCTTACTAAACCGGGGAGTCGTTTCACATCCGTAGAGTGTAACGGTAGAGGGTTTTCCGTTGATAGAATCAACCAAATTTTGAAGAGCAGAACACAGCCCAAAATCCTCAAGAACCGCAGGCATCAGATTCCTGGAAATTCGCCGGGTCTCTTCAATTATTTCGTGACTCATCACCTCGGTTTCTTTAAGAACCGACTGTTGATCCTCATTTAATTCTCCC
>JANQST010000262.1 GCA_028279155.1 Cyclobacteriaceae bacterium | reverse complement strand
ATTCCAACGTATCTACAACTTTCTTAGTAAGAAAAAACAGGGTGAGTTTGGTGATTCACAATTCATGGTGCACTTAGATGAATTGCGTCCGAGGCTACTGATCCTGGCCCGTGCAATATCCGGTGATTCCATTGAGCTGATCAGTTCAGAAAGAGAAGGTGGCTGGAAAGATAGCACGTTCTATTTGCCACCAAAATGTGCCCTATTCGATTCTATGGAATTGAATATCAAATTTTATCTATACAGAGTGTTTTACCTCACAGTACAACGTCAACTCGGTTTGAACTGGTCTCCGGATGAAAACAAAACCACCATTGAATCTCAGCAAAGAGCTGTTCAATCATCTGGGGAGGTGTTGACGAAGGTTTTCAAAGAATTTCCACTGCTTGAACCAGTTTACCAAGAATTGAACCAATCATTGACTGCCGCTTTAGAGGATGCTGATCCTGATCTTTCCTGGCTCTTTGGCCGATGGATGAGAAATAGCTATCGAACGGAAGATCAACCAGCCTTAGAAAATGTCTCGGATAAAGCCTTTACATCTAACAATGTAAAGGCTGAAACGGAATTAAAAGCCAAACAGGCTGATGAGGTTGAGGTGATCGCGGTTGACAAAAAAGCTCAGGAAGATTATATGTTAACCCATAATTTCGAGAAGGCGGAAACAATTGATGAATTCAATGGTGTTTGGCGAGATTTTGACGGAGAGGATACTTTGAATGATGATGCCCAGGCTCTGAGCGATCATAACCTGAAACATATGATTCGTGTTGATGATCCTGTCCATTCCATCTACCAGGCAGAGATGTCAGGTAATGTGACCATTTCAGAAAGCCAGGAATTGGAATCTGATCAATTCCATTTGACCTACCCGGAATGGGACTATAAACTCAAGGCATATAAGCACGACTTCTGCAAGGTATTTCCCAAAACGCTAACTGATTCGAATCCTAACTACTACCAAAAAACATTGGAGCTGAATAAGAATGTTTTCATGCAGTTAAGAAAGGTTTTTGCCAAAATGAACAATGAGTTGGAATTGATTCGAAGGCAAGTATCAGGTGAAAACGTGGACATAGATGCGGTCACCGACCGCTTTGCAGATCTTCATGCCAAGCGAACTCCAGATGATAAAATATATGTCAGCAGCAGAAAGCAAAAAAAGGAACTTTCCTTATTGTTTCTTTTGGACCTAAGCCTCTCCAGTGACGGGTACGCGAAAGGAAACAGGATAATTGATGTTGAGAAGCAAGTATCCATTTTGTTCGGAGAAGTTTTGAATGAATACCAAATCGATTTTCAGATTGATGGTTTTTACTCAAAGACAAGGAACAGGGCCACCTATGTAACACTTAAAAACTTTGATCAGGCATGGAGCAAAGCGAAGCTAAATATTGGGGCGATTCAGCCTGAGGGGTACACCCGGATTGGTCCAGCAATACGACATGCTGGTTCATTGTTAAAGAAAAGGACCAACCGGAAGAAATGGTTGATCCTGCTTTCAGATGGCAAACCGAATGATTATGATCAGTATGAAGGTCGATATGGTATAAAGGATATTAAGCAAGCACTTCGTGAACTAAATGCAGAAGGCATCGACAGTTATGCAGTGGCTATTGAAGAACAAGCTAAATTTTATCTTCCTCAAATGTTCGGAACCAACCACTACAACATACTTTCAAGTCCGGTAGAAATGATCAATTCATTGGCCAAGCTTTACAAGCGGATCGAAAACAATTAAATTGAATTGAGCAGCCAGAGATCTTATTGGTTCTTAAGCTTACGCTCCTGGCTTATCTCTCCTTCAATATTGTAGTAGGCAACGATCTCGCCGATAAGGTCCCCTTTTTGATAAAACCACTCACTGACTTCCATAGTGAATCCTACCGCATTGTTAGTGATGGTATATCGAACACAAGCTTTATGGTCTTCATACAATTCATCCTTTATGTCAATTACATTGTTCAAAAACTTGTCTTTGTTTGACTCTACAAGTTGAATGTATGGAGCTTTTCCATCAATGGTTCCATATGGACTAGTATGCCTAAAGTCATCTGATACCGGAATGTTTCGGAAGTCTTCCTCTTCCCATTTGCGAAACCATGTTTCCACTAATTTTCTCATAATACTACGTTGTCTAGTTTAATTCTATGGTTGTACGTTTCAATACCAGATTGCTTATAAGATTAATGATCATCCCAATGATGAAGACAGATATCGTTAAGATCAGGCTTTGAAACCAATCAGAATAGACGACTGGAGTTTGCTCCATTTGTTTCTGTAATTCAATAAGTTCATTTTCGGAGAGCCCTTGCTTGCTCCATTCATCAAAACTATCTCCCGCAAAGGCATAAAAGAGCATGCTGTATATGAAGATCGCGACAGATGCTACCAACGCGATTCCTGTACCAATACCAAACCCTTTTCCAAATGATACACTACCGTTATTTAGTTTATCTCTGTAGTATTTTATTCCCAGTGGCACACACATAAGTGAAAAGATGATGGATAGCCACCCGACCGCTTGTGACACGGTTGGACCGTACCATTGTGAAATGGTGAACCAATTGATGATACCTAAACCAATGGAGATGCTTCCTCCAATTAAGCCGTAACGAATAACATAATTTTTCATAGCAATAGAAGTTAGTGTTTCCGGCTAGTTTAGAGTTTTTGCATCCGAAAAACCTCCATCGAAAGTAGGATTTTTGAATTTGTGAGTGATTTGGAACTAAAGTACCAGGCTAAAATCAAACAAGATCAAGATCCCTACCTATTTTGACAGCTTCTGTTCTCCTTTTTGCCTTGAGCTTTGATAAAATGTGTGAGACATGGGTTTTTACAGTGCTTTCAGAAATGAATAGACGATCCGCTATTTCATTATTAGAAAGTCCATCTGTCATCAAAATAAGCACTTTGTGTTCTTGTTTACTCAAGTTGGATTTTTTTCTTAATCGCGGTTTTGTTCTTTGAATTGAAAATCTACTAATAAGTATGCCTATTAGAATAAATAAAACGCCCGAAACGATAATGAACACTTCCGAGGTGTTTGTGAATCCCCAAACAGAAAGTTTGTTCAACTCAAATAAGATGAAGATGGCTGCTGCTAATCCTCCAAAAATCAAAATCGTTTGTCTCATTCAGATAGAAATCACTATCTAAAATAAGAACAAGATCTCATCTATGCCAATGGCTTTAGATCCTGCAGCGTTGTAGGAATTAATTCAGAAACAGTTGGATGAATATGAACCGCACGGGAAATCACAGTATATGGTTTATCTGCATACATGATGTCAAGTAAAGAATGGATAATCTCGTCTCCTTCAATTCCCAAAATAGTGGCACCTAGAATTTTTTCTGTTTCCTCATCGACAAGAATCTTCATGAATCCGTAGGTTTCACCTTTTTCCTTGGCTCTCGCGATCCGACGCATTTCCCGTTTTCCAATCAGCACTTTTTTTCCTGATTTTCTGGCTTCTTGCTCTGACATCCCGATTCTGCCCAAAGCCGGATCGATAAATAGTCCATAACATAAGATTCGATCCGAAACCTTTCTAGGATCATTATCAAAAAGATTGGCTGCAACAATTTCAAAATCATTGTAAGCAGTATGAGTGAAAGCTCCTTTTCCATTGCAATCGCCTAATGCCCAGATTCCAGGGACATTGGTTTGAAGTTGATCATCCACCTGAATATATCCTCGATCGTTTGTTTGTACATCTGTATTTTCCAAGCCTAGATCGTATGTATTTGGGGTTCTTCCTGTAGCTAAAAGGACATGACTTGGAGTGACCCGCGTATCACCTTGAGCACAATCGACATTCACCACTAGTTGATCACCTTCCATTTCACCACTGATGCATTCTGAATTGAACCTAATATCAATGTCTTCAGCTTCTAGTATTTTTTTGATCTCGGCTGAAACATCCTCGTCCTCACGTGACAGTAGCAGTCCTCCTTTTTCTATAATCGTGACCTTACTCCCAAACCGACGATACATTTGACCAAACTCCAAACCTATGTAACTGCCGCCAACAACCACTAAATGCTCTGGAACAAAGTCCACATCCATCATTTCAGCATTCGTGAGGTGGGGGACATTTTGAAACCCTTCAGGCACATATGCCTGTCCGCCTACATTAATGAAAATCTTATCTGCTTCTAATATCTCATCTCCCACACGTATACTTGTATTGCTTTCAAATCGGGCATGCCCTTCATACACCGTAAGGTTCTCAGTATTTTTCAACCAACTCTCAACTCCGGTTGTGGATTGATTGACAATCTTATCTTTTCGTGCCTTGACGGCCTTCATGTCGACCGTGATTTCTCCATCGATATTAACGCCAAAATCTGAGCTCCTTCTGGCCATAAAGGCATTTCTCGCACTGGCGACTAGCGCTTTGGTAGGAGTACAGCCGGTGTTTACACAGGTTCCTCCAAAATGAGACTTTTCGATAATAGCCGTTTTGTGACCTTCTGCGGCAAATCGTGCTGCTAGTGAAGGTCCTGCCTGTCCTGTCCCGATAATGATTGCATCGTACTTGCTCATTGATTTTTCAGTTGGTTGATCGTGTTTTAAAGATAGTTGGATAATAAATGAACCTCGTTCAATTCTTTGTTCAACAGATGAACTGTGTAATTGCCGATACATTATGAGGGGTTGATTTCTGAATTTTTTCAAACTATTATTTAAATAATTATAAATATTATTAAAATAATACTATTAAAAATTCAAATTACCCTAAAGTGGGTATTGTGGATGGAGTGTTGTAGCCTCAACTTGGCATTATAAAAAAATGCTTGTATGAGTACCTCAAAGGTTGAAGAATTAGCTGAAGAATATGCCCGCCTTAAGAACGTGGATGAATTAGAAATGGATCTTATCGATCACATTAAGCTTTATGAATCCTTAAATCGGAAGATTGAAAAGGCAGGGTTAAGCTTTTATGAGGTAAGTAGGTACATTCATTTGCCGAAGGCCGGCTGAGGCATCTTTTTATATCAAGTTGTTAGATACATTCGCTCTGGTCACCATCACCACCAACCAATCTTATTAACATTTATAAAAATTGACTTCATCAAAAGGTACTATCCGTTACTTTGATGCATGAGTCAAAAACTAAGCCCTTTCGGACATTGGCTGAGTAAATCAACAGCTGGGCAATTAGTGTCATTCTTCGTCATAACACCAATCGGTGCATTCATTCCGCTTCCAGGGGTAATACTGATCTTTATTTGGAAACGGCTTATTAAGCTACCTTTTAGTGAATTAGGGCTTTCGAAACCATCGAGTTGGATAAAGGTATTTTTGATTGGTATTCCTACGGGAATCTTCTTGAAATTATTTTTTAAATCGGTTGTCATGACGTTGTTGGGCGCTGAGCCAACGAATACCAATTTCCAGTTTTTAGAAGACAATTTAACTGCAGCACTTTCTTTATCACTTTTCGTAATTGTATCAGCAGGATTTGGTGAAGAGGTGTTATTTCGGGGATTCGTTTACACAAGACTGCAAAAGTGGTTAGGTGAAAGTATGAAAGCGAACCTGATGATAGTCACTCTTGGGAGTGTGATTTTTGGCCACCCTCACATTTACCAGGGTGTACATGGAGCCATTCACGCCACATTGGTTGGAATGATTATTGGAATTATTTACTATGTGAACAAGAGAAATCTTTGGTTGCTGATTGTCCTTCATGCCTCATTCGATCTTATATCCATTTATTTGATATATCATGGATTAGAAGAAGCTGTGGCTAGTTTTTTCTTTTAACTATTAAAGTTCATTCATCATTTAGTGGTTTTCCAGAATATTATTTTGTCCAAAGGCTAATACGTGCCACTAATTAGTTAAAAGACTCATTTGGTCGAAACATTGTTCAGTTAAAGAAATATTTCCCCTATTATTGAAGGCGAGTGAGTACTGATTAACCAAAGGCCAGCCAATGAGTAAACACCAACCTACCATTGAACCATCCGTTTACAGTCAAGTTTTTGATGTTAGTCAACAGGGGATTTGTCTGATTGATCAGAATGGTATTTATATCAATGTGAATGAAAGTTTCGCGAAACTTTTGGGCTATTCTAAAGACGAGCTGATTGGAAAGTCTATCCAAAGTGTGACTCATCCAGATGATCTTGAGATGGACATGAAAATGACAGAGAAAGTCTTCTCCGGTGATATTGATTTTTTTGAATTAGATAAGCGCTTCATCAAGAAAAACGGTGATGTTACCTGGTTAAAACTTCACGCAAGCACCTACCAGAAAAACATCGGTATAGGAATTTTAGAACCAATTACGGTTCGAACAAAACTTGAAGGTCGAATAGCTAAACTTAAACGAGACCTGGATCAATTTATTTATCGAATATCACATGATATAAGAGGGCCGGTAGCAAATATTCTTGGGTTAACCACTTTACAAGACAAATCAAGGGAAGAGCTGGTTCATTTCATGGATCAAGCAAGAGAGAATGCCAAAAAACTTGATCATATAATCCGTGAAATAGGTGATTATGCTGTAAACAAACGGTTTTCAATAAAAGAAGAAGAAATCAGTTTGATTCATGCAATTGATGAAATATGTGAGGAAGTCGTAAATGAAAAAAGCAAGGACAAAAAAATAAACATTGCTAAGAGAGTCAGCTACAAAAACGGTGTAAAGGTTGACCACTCGCGGCTCAACATTATTTTGAAGAACTTGATTACAAATGCTTTCCATTTTTCCAAAGAAGAAGGCCACATAGATGTAATTGCTGATGTAGAAGATTC
>JANQST010000261.1 GCA_028279155.1 Cyclobacteriaceae bacterium | reverse complement strand
TGTAAGAACTGATCCCAAAAGGTTAAAGAGTCAACTAGAATTCATCAGGAAGTTTATATCTGCAGTGAATGATGAGAATCATGAGTCAATTGAAAGCTTGCTGATTGATGTATCAACCCAAGCCTCATTGTTAAGTTCAGAACGGCAACTGATTGATTTTCTAGGGGAAAGGACATTGGTAATTACAGAAGGAAGAATTCAGAATCCAGCATTGATAGATAAGCAAAGCAGAAACGAGGACGAAAGAAGGTTTTCGACTTTGCTTTTAGATAGAATGAATGAGATGGTGAACGCCAGATCAAAACCGAATCACATTGAACTTTTAGAAGATCAATCAACTAAAACCCCGGAATCTTCAAGATTAGAAAGTGAACCTGAAGAAGCTTTACCCAATGAAAGCCCAAGCTTGTTGGAGCAGCAAGAAAATTCTGATTCAGAACGCGAAGAGTACTTTATCAAAAACAGCGGATTAGTTATTTTATGGCCTTACCTTCAGAAATTTCTTGGATCTCTCGGGCTTATACAAAATGGATCCTTCGTCAATGAGTCATCACAAGCAAAAGCAATTCACCTCTTACAGTTCCTGGGAGAAGGAAGCAAAGAACAGCCAGAATACCGATTGATGCTAAATAAGCTACTTTGTGGACTCGAGATTGAGATTCCTATCCCACGAAAATTCAAGTTGACGGAAAAAGAAGAAGGGGCCTGCAATGAACTACTTGAAGCAGTCATTCGCAATTGGGATGCCCTGAAAGGCACCTCTATTGAAGGACTGCAATCCTCATTCTTGATGCGGGAAGGCAAGCTTAGTAAAAGCAGCCAGGGGTGGACGCTTGTTGTGGAAAGCAAAGCTTACGATTTACTGTTAGACAAAATGCCATGGAGTATATCAATCATAAAACTGCCATGGATGAATGAACCACTTTATGTAGAATGGACATGAAACAGACTGAATTAAACGCAAATGATCTCAAGCTAGAGTTGGAATGGTTGCAACGAGTAATAGATGCTCGAATACAGTTGCAATTTGAGGAATCTTCAAAAATCAAGGACGTCTTCGAACTGTTGCCACCACAGTTGGATCCCAAAGGCTCTTTTTATGCAAGTTTGATCGATCATTATGAATTCGGTTTTTCAGAGCGAATAGCCATGATTTTAAGTTTAGCACCTCATTTGCGACCACAAGTGCTGGACCCATTCTTTTTAAGAAATCCAGCATATGAAAGGGGATTTTCTGAATTCGGCGGTATAAAAGGAGCGAATCATGGGGGATTTATCCCAACAGGAGAAACACTTCTCTTCATTCTGGCAGGAAATGACCTAAGCAAACGTTTTGAATTGCAGCAGCTCTTTGGTGGTTATCATGTCTTCTCAATGCATAAGATACTCACGATCGAAGCTGCGGAAGAAGGCGAGCCTCTAATGAGCGGTGTTTTACGATTCTCCAAAGACCTCATTGATCAACTGACTATCGGCGAAGTTCGTATGCCAAGCTTTAGCAATAAATTTCCTGCCACTCTGGTAACGACAGATCTCGAATGGAATGATCTCATACTTGATTCGTATACAATGGATCAAATCAATGAAATCAAAATTTGGATAGAGAATGAAAGTGTTTTGATGAATGAATGGGGGTTGGGTAAGAAGATCCGCCCAGGTTTTAGATGCCTCTTCCATGGACTTCCCGGAACGGGCAAGACTCTTACCGCGGGTCTACTTGGGAAACATACTGGACATCCTGTCTATAAAATTGACCTCTCAGCAGTAGTCTCAAAATACATCGGTGAAACGGAAAAAAATCTATCACGAATATTTGATGAAGCAGAATCCAAAGACTGGATATTGTTCTTTGATGAGGCTGACGCATTATTTGGAAAAAGGACCAAGGTAGATCATGCACACGATCGGTATGCGAACCAGGAGATTTCCTACCTGCTCCAGCGGTTGGAGCATTTTGATGGAGTAGCCATACTAGCCACAAATATGAAAGCCAATTTAGACCGGGCATTCGCCAGACGTTTTGAATCAATCATTCACTTTCCTGTTCCAAATCCGACCGAAAGGCAAAAACTCTGGCAAAAAGGATTTTCTGAAAAGTGTGAGTTAGACAAGGATATCGATCTCAAAAGTTTAGCTGAAAAATATGAATTGACGGGTGGTACAACTATGAATGTCGTTCTGTACAGCTCATTGAAAGCTGTTAATAGGAAAAGCAAAGTGATCAAGCTAAGTGATGTAGAAGAAGGAATTAAAAAAGAATACCAGAAAGAAGGAAGAACCCTCTAATCATGTCCAAGGTAAGATCAGAATCCAGGCAAGAATCCTCAAGAGCCAATGCGAATCAGGTGGCTAGGAGAGGTGAACATGCCAAGGGACAGTCGAACTTACCCATTCAAAGAAAGGTAGCCGTAGGAAAGTCTGGTGATAAGTATGAACAAGAAGCAGATAAGATCGCCGATCAGGTAGTCAATAATAAAAAGGTTGATACCAAACAGCAAGAGAGAAAAAAGGAAGAACCCATTCAGAAAAAAGAAGAGGAAAAAGAACCAGTCGCAGGCATTCAAACAAAAGAAGCTGAGGAGAAAGAAAAATCCGTCCAGAAAAAAGAAGAAGAAAAGGAGCCTTTACAAACTACAGGAGAAACTAAGGCCAATGTTGAATCAAGATTGCAAAACTCAAAGGGGAAGGGACACCCACTGCCAGCTGATACATTAAGATACATGGAGTCTCGCATGGGTGCGGATTTTAGTGGAGTAAGGATTCACACAGGGCCTGAAGCAGCCCAACTTAACCGGGACGTTGGAGCAAAAGCATTCACACATGGCCAGGATATCTATTTCAACGCGGGAAAATACAATCCTGATTCATCAGAGGGAAGATGGTTGCTCGCCCACGAATTGACGCACACCACCCAGCAAGGAGGGGCACCCAATCCTACCATTCAACGCAAGGAAAACACTGATACGGACATAGGAGCACCGCAAAGTACGACCCAGCTTGGAACAGCACTTTTCCAGCCAGGTTCTGATGTTTCAAGCTATCTGGAAAACCAGGGCAGTTCAGGTGGGAATATCAAAGTAGGGTTAGGATCTTTCGCTTCAGGATCGATTAATGTGAGGAAAGAGAATGATGTATACAACACTCCAGGCACTCAAAGCATTCCACTTAATGTCGGTTTTCTAAAGCCCCTTGAAAGTTTCGGAAGACCTGTTCTGGGTGTAGATATTGCTGAGAGCAAAATATCTGGTTTTGCTACATTAAAGGTTGGAAATAGAGTGATTCCTGACCTTAATCACATGCTTAAGAAAATAGGGGAGAAGCGTGATGAAATGGGTTGGTTCGGAATAGACAAGATCAAGGTCCCCCAGTCAATTACCAATGAAATTAGGGATGGTCGTCTCCATTTTGGTTCAGATAAGATAGGCGTCCAGGTTGGAGGTTTCATAGAAGCCAACATGAAACTCCACCTGATTAATGATGAGCCTGTTTTCAATGTAGATGCTACGATTGATGTTCCCAAAATGAAACCCGTACATCTTAGTATTGCCCGGGATAAAGCAGGTCGAATGTCGGGACGTGCGTCCGCCGAGGTAGATATCGCGAATTTTAGTGGAGCTGTGGATGTAAAATACCTGGATGGTGTGGTTGACATCCAGGGTACTGTAGGTTATGATTCTGAGAAGATAAAGGGCAAAATCAATATTGTCGTTACTGATTTAGCAACTGCCAAAAATGTTGCCCGTCAGCAGATTGGCCCTGAGAATATCAGTCAGTCTAAAGAGAAAAACACCGGAGAAAAAGAGGGCAAACCAAAACCGAAAACAGGTCCTCGCGCTTTAGCAGGTTGGGGGGACGTAGACTTCAGCTTCACGGATTGGATGACAGGAA
>JANQST010000250.1 GCA_028279155.1 Cyclobacteriaceae bacterium | reverse complement strand
CCCAGGCCACTGTGCTCCAGGAGGCCAACAATGCGCAGGAAAAGAAGAAGGGCAACCGGATGGTAGATACGGAAGAACGCATAACGAGACTCAACGAATTGCACCAGTTGACCAAGGACTACAACACCGCGGCAGAGTTTGTCTTCTATGACTTTCCTGCCAAGCGGGACCGCTACCGTCCGCCTACGAAGACAACCACGTTGGATGAAGAAGAGGAGGTAGGAGAGGAAGGTATTTAACAAAAATGTTCAGCAGAATGTCATCCTGAGTGCAGCGAAGGATCTCAGCTGACCCCGATACGATGTATTGGGGTTTTTTGCTGAAAGAACAATGTTGTTTGGAAGCTACGCCGAGTGGGGCTCCCTGATTAACTCAATAGCAGCTTTCTCTAAAGGTTCTGATTGACTCTTTACCGGAAATCTACCTAGAAGAATTGTCTGACCATTGTTCAAAACAAGCTCCGTTACATAATACTTCTTATCATCCTGAAAGGTATTTATCACTCTCACTTCGTCAATCGCATATTCCCGAACGTTTAATCTTCTCCCAAAGAAATTGTTGTAGAAAGTGATGGTTGATTCGTTTGTTCTTTCCAGAATGAGGTACAAGAACCTCGATTTCCCGATTAGTAGAATTAAAGCAATAGCGATAACTATATCAGAAATAAGCCATAAATATTCAACTTCTTCCTTATTTGAAATTGCTATATAAATTATTGGCACTAAGGACAATATCCAAATGACCCTAATAGTAAAGGAGCCAATTAAAGCATACTTGCGACTGTTTACATAAATCATTTTCATTGAGAACTAAACTAGCAAAGAATGCTCGCGGCTCAAACGCGCAAGTTGAGACGAAACTAATTTGATTAGATAATTTTATTCATGTTTGAAAAGTCTAGTATACTGATGATATTAGGATGTCGTAAGCCTCTCAGCCAAAGAAGAAACTTGAATGAAATTGAATTATCTACACCTTCTTAAAGATCTTAAAGAACAGGTAGAGCTACTTCCCCATCGTGATTCAATCAAACTCGATGCGCTGAAACAAAGAACCAGTATGTTGATCACTAAGATCTTTGGGGATAGCAGCAATTACCACGAAACATTAAGAAGGATTAGTTTCAATCCCATAATATCCGTCAGTAGTGGACCAGGACAATATGATGGAGCTTGGAAAGGTGGTCATTTAAAATTTATCAATCTAGTGGACACCATGATTGAAGATTTTTCATTGGATTTTGTCGATGATGAGCCTCACGAACCTATAATACCATTTGATGGTAGTCAAATTTTTTTAGTACATGGTCATAATGAGGAGATGAAACAGTCTGTCGCCAGACTAATTGAAAAACTTCGCTTGAACCCTATTATTCTGCATGAACAGCCTAATAAAGGGAGAACTATAATCCAAAAATTTATTGATCATTCAAATGTAGGGTTTGCTATAATATTGATTTCTGCTGATGATGTAGGTTATGGTAAAACAGATAAGCCAGAAAACGCAAAGTTAAGAGCTAGACAAAACGTGATTCTTGAGTTGGGATTCTTCTTAGGGAAATTAGGTGTCGAACGCGTCATCGCATTGTTTGAGCAAACCGAGAATTTTGAAATTCCGTCTGATTATGATGGAGTTTTATTTATTCCATATGACCCTGATGGAAGATGGAAATTCGATTTAGTGAAGGAACTAAAAGCTTTAAACTATGATGTTGACGCTAACTCAATTCTATAACAGGATATGCTAAACGAAGAAAACATGGTTCTAATTGATAAGGAGCATTTAGAAGTATACTGTTAGAAGTTACAGTGAAAATTAAAAATCCAAAAACTTGTCCAAATCCTCATTCATCGCTTCTAGAATTTGCTTTACAGTAAGTATGGAAGGATTCTGTCTACCGTTTTCTATTGCTGAGAGATAGGTCTTATCCATGTTCAATCGGGAGCAGACATCTACCTGGCTCATGCCTTTTGCTTGTCGGATCTCTTTAAGCTTCTGACCAAGTTGTTTTAGAAATTCATCGTCCTTCATCGATGACCAAGGTCTGAAAATTATTCATTGGCTTGGTTATGATATATCATAACTCTTGTTTAGCTTACAATCAGCTATGGAACCCACCAACAATCAAATCGCACTATCCAACCTCCTGGAATCCGCTCCGGCCAATGATCTCCGTAGTAGCCTGGAGGATCTCTTCTTTTCGTACTTATCAGAACCGGATATTGTACTGCCTAGCGATGAGATGGTACGGCACGTCTACTTTTTGTTGCTCTTTTTGAGAGATTTGGAGGAGGCAAGTGCGTGAGTTGGTCGTGAGGATACGATGCTTGGCAGGCAGCGATTGTTATCCTGCGTTTTGTTTCATTATTTGATGAATTCGACGTTCTGCCTCTTCTTTTGCTATGCCTTTATAAAAGTCAGTTACCAAGGGATGTTTGTGATTTTTGTGAAGATGAAGCGTTGGCCTTTGGGTTCCGGCATTTGCTACTACGTCAGTTGGGATTTGTAAAGTGTCTTCATAGCCTTCCAGTTTACTACAAAGCCAACCAAAGAAGCCAGATTCATAGTCAGTTCGTTCAAAGTTTTCATCATAGTTTTTAAAGCTCTGTTCACTTACAGAGACCCAAACTCCGTATTCTAAAGTCAACTCAAAATTGTTAACAGGGATTTGTAACACAGTTCTAATGAATCTATCTGTTTGATCTTCCCAGTTGATTAAGCAAAAATCAGAGCTTAGTTGGGCAATTTCATCTTTTTCACTTTCGGTTAACGTATGATATTGCCACGGAGCATTATAGGTAATTGCGGGCCAGTTTTTATGCAATTCCCCACACCGAGAACATTCAAATTCGATAGGTGGCTTTTTCTTTTTCCAAAACATTTGACCTGTGAGGTATGCAGGGTAACATATTAATAAGAGGAATTTACCCATTTATGTTCAATTAACTTCCAAATTGGCACGAACTCATAGCTCGAACTTTTGATTCAGAACCTTAATCCAAAACTCAGACTGGGTTCAATTTTGTACTTGTGTTCACCTCTTTCCACCTCTTCGAAAGATTCCGGAAAGTTGGAGTTGATTGGCCAATACCTGAGCGTATAAGCCGGTTCTACAAACACACGGTTCCAAAGGATTTCAAAGCGATAGCCTGCTGTGAGCTGAAGGTTTAACTGATAACCTTGCTGGATTTTTACGTCAGTCTCATCATAAAAATGTTGCAGAAAGGAGATGGCCCTTACCGTAGTGAACGCTTGCTGCCAGTGAAAACGTTGATAGCCAACACCTATGCCGTATGCGCTGACCTTGCCTGGATAGAAAGTAGGCGTGGAGCCGTGCGTACCCATCGGTCCTTCATACATCCAGGTAAGCGCATCGATCATGAGCACGTCTTTTTGGTTGAATGGGTGACGGTAAGTCAGTTGATAGTAGTTATCGGCTTCCTCAAGGAGATCAGTACCGATCCATAGGCTGCCACGAAGTAATTGGGATCGGGTTGGATCCTGGCCAAATACCATTGAACATAGTGCTAACATGGTTATGAACACGGTGAAGATTGTTACAAGCTTTTTCATGATATGTGCTTTTGTGTTGTCCTACAATTGCACCTGTAGTATACAGCTCGATACAATCAAATGAAATGAGACCGGTCAGCTTGGTGTATGATTTTGTTCCAGGTTTAAAATTTGAGTTATTCCATGTCAATGGATGGTTGGATTATCAGAAAGAACCTGCTTCTTTCAGGCAGTTTTCAATGAAACTTTTCGCTTGATCTTCTTTCAACAGAGCATAACTCTTCTTGTCCTGATTTGCTTGGTTGGCAATGTCACGTTTTAAGTTTTCATATTCCTTTCGTGCAGCTTCATTCGTTCTCAGGTAATCCCGAAAAGCAAGGTGTCGATGTAGCTCCGAACTATCGCAGTGGCAGGCATAGAGGTGATGGCGAATTGAATCCAATACTTCATGCTTACTGCCTCCGTTTCTTTTAAATACCTCTCGTCCCTCAATGCCCTGATCGCCAATGTGAACATATCCAATGGTTGCCAGCTCCTCAATGATGAGGTTCAAATGCTCAATTTTGGTATACACAAGGTCTATGTCAATGATTGGTTTTGCCGCAAGTCCTTTTACTGCGGTGCTACCAACATGTTCAATGACAAGGTCTGGGGAGGAGATTGAGGTGGTGAGCACCTCTTTAATGTTTATGAAGTCTTCTTCCCAGCTTGCCTGGTATTCAATAATGAGCATCTGCACAAATTAAAAGACTATACTGTCTGGATGGTATTCGCTTGTGGCGTTTCTTTCAGCTCACTAAGAAAATTGAAGATGTAAAGGGTAAGTATGAAGCTTCCAATTATCTCCAGCCATTTGTAGATGAGTGCCATTGTAGGATTGCCTGCTCCGGTGCTGGAAATAGCATAAATGTAAAATCCCATGACAATTGGCACGTAGACACAGCAGATCACACCAAGTCTTTTGAGGTACGGTCTTGTTTTGGTGTTTGAAACGACCAGGACTATACTAAATGCTAAACCTACGGTGAGGATGAGCAAAAAGGATACGATATCGATGGTGCCCCAGGTTCTTCCCATGATCCAGGTATAGCTTGTGCCGTAATGAAAGAGACTGGCAATAGCTACTACAATGAGCGTTGAAAATGCCGCACGAAATTTCTTATGGTGGAAGTATTTCAGCAAAATCAAGGTTGTGAGCAAGTCGAGTAAATAACTGCCGATCATCCAGGTAGGGTAGTAATCCAACTCATAGATCTGACTCCCCAGCTGGTAACGGATGATTGAATGATAGAGCTGATCAATCGCAAGAATTGCGAAAAGAATGATTGCTAATTTGTAATATGAGCGCATAGTAGTACCAAATGGTTGTTTGCTGCTAGTATAAATATACTAAGATTGCACGCTGAATCTATCTGTGAGAAACCTATGAGATCCAGCCTTACTTCACTTCATCAACGAAAACAACTGTCTCCTGGCCCGGTTGGTTGTGACATAAAATGAATCAACATACCCATTTTCATTGCGGGAAAACTCCACTGAGCCAAGAAACCATCTTGAGCCTGTAAAGTCTTCACCCTGGGCTCTTGAAAGCTCAACTGTACCGTGCCTGAAGTGCTTCATCACCAGCTGATCGCCTTCAGCAATCACTTCATAAGTAGTGTACAGTTCTGCGCTCTCGTATGTGCCAACATAGTCTTTGGGATTGAATGGCTTAGAAGAAGATAGATCCAGTTTGGGTCTAAATGAGCCGGCATAGGTCAGGCCGGTAGTTGCTCCAACATCATCCTGATGAAACGTCATCGTACGGTTGGAATAAGCAGGTATTTGAAAGACAGAATCGGAGAGGGCATTCATCGGAAACTTGTCTTCATTCGTTGCTTGCGTCCATAACTGATCATTGTCCAATGTTATTTCTACGTACCAACCTGGTCCCAGCTTATACACCCCGGTGAGCTTGTTCATTATTGTAGCAGCCACTTCCACGGATTCACTTGAACTCTCTTCATCTTGTTCTTCCTCATCGTTTACACCCAGCAGGTAATCAGCAATAGTACGCGCCATTTGGTTTGTGTTTCGTCCATGATTGTTAAGCACAACAATGCCATAACCGCTCTCAGGCAAAATGCACAGATAGGTTCTGAAGCTCGCCCAGCTTCCGGAATGACTGATCCATGGAGCATCCTGGTAATCGGTCACACTTAGTCCAAAGGCATAGGTGATTTCGGATCCGTCATTCAAGATTCCTTTGGTAAACATCCGATCCACCACCGGTTGCTTGTTTCCCGGATCCATCAGGTGCATGACCCACTTGGATAGATCTGTAGTGGTCGAATACATTGAACTGGAACCTAGCGCCATCAGGTTATTCGGTGTAGCGGAATAGGTGCCACTGGACTGCCGATAGCCTTGTGCCCGGTTCGGAATGGTTTCCGTGTGATCATCGAGAAACATGGTCTGATCCATATCTAACGGATCGAAAATGTTTGCTTCGGTCCATTCCCGAAAGGAAACTCCTTCCACACGCTGCACAATTTCAGCCAACAAATTATAGCCGGTATTGGAATAGGAATATTCTGCTCCGGGCTCGTAATTGAGTGCGCGTTGGTTGAATGCCATTCGAAGGATCTGTTCGAAAGAGATGACGTCATGGAAATCCCAACCTGCAACCGGTAGCGTGCTGGTCCAGTCTCGAACCCCGCTGGTATGATGCACAAGATGATCGATCGTGATCGTCTTGCCGAAATCAGGAAGTTCGGGGATGTATTTTCTAACGTCTTCATCCAGGGAAACCTTTCCTTCTTCTACCAGGGTGGAGATTGCATAGGCGCAAAACTGCTTGGAGACAGAAGCCAGGTCAAACACAGTTGTTGGTGTGATGGCAATGTCATGCGAGAGATTGGCCATTCCATAACCTTTGTTGAGAATCACTTTCCCGTCTTTCACAACCACCACTGCCGTGCCTGGTGATTGTTTGCTGTCAACATTGGCATACATCTCATCAACGAAGGCTTCAAGGTCGTTGTCTGTCTTGGATGCTGGTTCTGAACAGGCACTTAAAATCAAAATGGTTGCAAGAAGAAACCATCCCTTGGAGGAGAACTTGAGGTTTTTCATCACTATTTGGTTGTTAGGATCTTTCCTCAAGATAGAAAATATTGAAGTGACCTTGGGCAAACGAGTTAATGAGTGTCGTTCGAATTTGTTTGTGCGATTGGATTAATCATTTCTTCCCCACCTTTCCACTAATTGTAGTATTAAGTACAAACTGAAAAAAACAATTGCTGATAAGTGATAAGAACTGAAGATTTTTGGAATACATATGAATGGTGTTCATCAGTGATTGGATTTTTAGGTGCTTACTTCCGATAGGTCTATCAATTCAGACTGATGGGTTGGAGAGTCCGGTTGGTGTCCGGGCTCTTGTTTTCTGCTAATAACTTCCAGGCATGAGTATAATTTCCAAGTTGTTTACAAAGAAAGAAGTGGTGGAAATGGGCGTTTGTCCAAATTGCTGGGGTGAGCAGGAATACGATGGAGCCTTTATTGATGCTGCCAAGGAGAAACAAATTGATGTGAATAACCATGAGGCAAAAAATGCATTCATCCAGGATTTCGTAGTGAATCATGTGGATGGTATTCACCTGCATAGAGAAGATCATGGCTTGCGCTGCAAGCGTTGCAACAGGGTTCATTCAATTGATCGCTACTAAGTAATTAATATGATTGCACCTGCTATACCGGAAAATGAAGAAGAACGATTAGCAGTACTCATTTCTCTTGACCTCTCTTCCAATAAAGT
>JANQST010000239.1 GCA_028279155.1 Cyclobacteriaceae bacterium | reverse complement strand
AAAGAGTGAAAGTCAAATTCGGTGTCAAAGGGTTCTCCTTCGAGAATGAGAATCACTTTGTTTTCAAGCTTTGTGTCTTCCAAAAAGGAAACAATAAACCTTCGATCAAGCAGATTCTCCAATTTGTTTTCAATTTCCTCAGGGTTTATTTTGATACCTCCTGTGTTGATCACGAAATCAGATCTACCTATCCATTTGAATCTTTTACTTGTAATAAACTCTATTAAATCATTGGTAATTAGAAGTTTATGATTAGTTAATGTTCCCCTGATTGCAAGCCTTCCATCTTTCTGATTCTCAATTGCTGTATCTCCTATACATTCAAATTCAGCTTGTTCAATCGGTCTTAATGCGAAGTGAGAAACCGTTTCAGTCATACCAAATGTTGAATAAATCTTAGCAATACTATTTTGATGCCTTTGGGAGGAATAATGACCACCTCCGACAAGTATACTATCGAATCTATCTAGCTGATCTACTGTAGCATTGTGCATTTGGAGTGGGACCAATGATACGACATCAATTTTTTCTTTAGTTTCAAATAGTTGAAATGGATTAGAGGATGGTTTAAGTACCCATAGATCTAATTCACGAATTATCGCTCGAAAAACAACCATTGCACCGCCAACCATTTTTGGGTTGATACAAAGCAAAGCTGATTTGAATTTGGAATGTGGATCAAGCTTGTCCAAAGTGGTTTTACAGCTATACTCTATCTTTTCTCGTGCAATAGCTATAGTTTTAGCCTTTCCGGTCGAACCGGAGGTTTCAAACTCAAAATATGAATCGTTTTTTAGCCATCCCTGGATTAATTCAATTACTTTAATTTCATGCTCAACAAAATTTTCTGGCGAAAATTCTTCTTTATGAATTTGATCTATCTTTAGTTCGCATTTTTCAAACCGTACAACCATTTAACTCAATTGGATAACGAAGAGATCATTGTTGGGAGACTTATCGACAAAGATAAGAGTGCATTTGAACTTATATTCACAGAATACTATGGAACCATGGTGCTTTATGCTGCCCGCTTTATGGACACCAGGGAAGACGCAGAAGAAATTGCTCAGGAAGTCTTCGTAAAATTTTGGGAAAAATGCGATACGTTATCACCCGATTCATCAGTTAAAAGTTATTTGTACAGATCTGTGCACAATTCTTGCTTGAATGCACTAAAGCATGAAAAAGTGAAAGACTCATATCGACAGTATATGATCCAATTCATGGAGGCATCAAGTGAGAATATTTTTGATTCAGAAGATCCTGATTTGCTTATGAACAGGATACTTGGGGAGATAGATAATCTACCTCCCAGATGCTCTGAGATCTTTAAGTTAAGTAGGTTTGAGGGACTGAAATATCAGGAAATAGCGGAGCACTTAGGTATTTCAGTTAAGACTGTAGAAGTCCAAATGGGAAAAGCGCTCAAGGTATTGCGTGAAAAATTAGCTGATTTAAAACATAAAATTGGTGCGTCATAGCTTTCTATTTTTATTGCTATTGAATGTAGTTCTATGTTTTGCTCAAAACAAAAAGGCACCTATCACATTAGATTTTGAAAATGAAGAGTTAACTGTAATTTTTGATTCATTGTCTGCAAAGACTGGGTACTTTTTCAGCTATAACTCAGACTTGCTCCCTCCTGGAAATCGCTTCACAATTTCTACCAAAAACATTTTGATCGATCAGTTTCTATCTCAACTTTTGGTAGGAACAGGCTT
This sequence comes from Cyclobacteriaceae bacterium, assembly GCA_028279155.1. Taxonomy (GTDB): domain Bacteria; phylum Bacteroidota; class Bacteroidia; order Cytophagales; family Cyclobacteriaceae; genus Ekhidna. The sequence continues at coordinate 9,905 of JANQST010000239.1, read as the reverse complement.
GAGGTATTCTTTTTTCAAAGAACAAATAATCATCAACTATGAGTCTCCTCCACCGGTAGCCAAGAGAAAGAAACTGTTCAATATCAGTGGAAATGTGCTGGATCAGGACGGTGAACCACTTATTGGTGTAAATGTCTTTCTTGATGGAACAACAATCGGTTCCTCCACCGGTTCTGAAGGTGAATACTTCATCGATAAAATTCCGCCGGGCAATTACAACCTTGTATTTTCCTTCATTGGATATGAAAATGGTATTTATAACTTAACAGAGAATAATGGTGGTTCCAGGATTCAGGATCACAAAATGATACTTACAATCAGTGAGCTGGATGAAATAGCAGTGGTTTCAGATCGAATATCCAATGAGTATGAAGATTGGCCTCTTTACTTCACACTTTTCAAAAATGACCTTTTTGGTACTTCAGAAAATGCGAGACAATGTACAATCTCTAATCCAGAGGTTATCAATTTTGTCTTCGATGAACAATCAAATAAGTTAACCGCTTATACTTCGGGACCGCTAACAATTGTAAACAAAGCAATGGCCTATGAAATCACCTACTTCCTTGAATCCTTTGAGAGAAAAGGAAGTGATCTCAGATACAGAGGTCAGATGAAGTTTCAGAACAATCTTGAACTTACAAATAATACCAAACACGCTGTAAAGAGCGAAAGGAAGAGAAGTTATCTCGGCTCATGGAATCATTTTAAAAAATCTTTGTTAAGCAATGGATTGAGGAAAGATGGATTTAGGGTGTACGAAACCAGGAGTATTGATAAGGTCAACTACAAGAAACTAAAGGAGCTCCATGAGGGAGATATTCTTGTTTTTAAGGGTGATCATTGGGAATTGGAGTTTGAGAATTATTTGCTTGTGGTTTACAACAAAGAGAAAGAAAGTATCAATTTTCTCCTGGATGGACAATCTGCCTCAGCTATTTATGGTGATTATATTGATGATAATAAAATGTTGAAGCGAGCTCCTGGGAAACAAATTTCATTGCTGGGCTTGTTACATGGACCAGTTAGAATTGACCTAAATGGCCAAGTTGTTGATAAATTTGCGATATCAACTTATGGGTATTGGTCTTGGGAAAGGCTTGCGAATTTGGTTCCTATAAATTATGATCCAAAATTTGATAATTTTAGGTAGTTGGAGTAGGGGTAAATTGATATGTAAGTTGTTAGAAATCAGACAGAAAGAACAAAATGAACGAAAAATTAGCAAAATATTTTTCTGGTGAATGCACTAAGGACGAAATAGAAAATATCAATTCCTGGCGAAGTGAGTCGATTGATAACTCTAAGGAGTTCTTTGAGGCAAAGAATATTTGGATTTCAATGCAAGCAAAACCAGCACCAAATAAGACTATTTTGAAAAATATTTTGAGAGAGCCGGAAGGAAAAAATGTGGTTGCTCGCTTTGGTTGGATAAAATATGCAGCCGCTGCAGTGGTTGTCTTGGGACTCGCATTAGCATTAACCTTGAACCTGGGTAATGATGAACGTGATGGTTTCCGGACATTGGCTGACGGAAGTGAAATCACATTGCATGGTGAGTCAACAATTGAAACGATCAACATTACAGATGAGGTAAGAGAGGTGAGGTTAAACGGTAAAGCCTACTTTGACATACAGAGAGATGAAACACGTCCATTTATAATTACAACAGACAATGCCAGGGTAGAAGTGCTTGGTACATCTTTCGTGATAGATGCGACAACCGAAAAAACAGAAGTATGCGTTGAATCAGGTTTGGTGGCATTGATAAAACCAGCCGAGAAGGGCGGCACGGACCTATCTGTGAAACTAATGGAGGGAGAAATGGGTACTGTGAAGAAGCTCGGAAAGGGCATTGTCAAGCAAAACAACAACAATCTCAATTACCTCGCTTGGAAAACCAAAACTTTGGTTTTTAAACAAGCTCAAATGTCAAATGTTGAGTCAGTTCTTGAAGATGTTTATGGTGTAGATATTGAATTCGAAAATGATGCACTTAAGAAGTGTAACCTGACATCTACATTTAAAGAACGTAATGCCAAAGATGCCATAGAGATCGTTGCTAGAACCTTTAATCTCACTGTTGAGTATAAAGGCAACAAAGCCATCCTAAAAGGTAAAGGCTGCTAACTAGTCTAACCTCAAGGTATCCACTTAATATCATCAAAATTGGGTTTCCGCTTTTCAAGGAATGCATTCCTTCCTTCTTTAGCCTCATCCGTCATATAAGCCAGGCGAGTTGCTTCACCTGCAAATACTTGCTGTCCTACCATACCATCGTCAGTAAGATTCATGGCAAACTTTAACATTTTGATTGAAGTAGGGGATTTGCCCAAAATATCCAGTGCCCATTCATATGCGGTATCTTCCAAATCGGCATGGGGTATAACCGCATTGACCATTCCCATTTCAAAAGCATCCTGAGCTGAGTAATTTCTACCTAAGAAAAATATCTCTCTTGCCTTCTTTTGCCCAACCATTTTAGCCAGGTATGCTGACCCATATCCACCATCGAAGCTGGTTACATCTGCGTCTGTTTGTTTAAAAATTGCATGCTCTTTACTTGCCAATGTCAAGTCACAAACGACATGAAGACTATGTCCTCCACCTACTGCCCATCCAGGAACCACAGCGATAACCACTTTTGGCATAAATCGGATCAGTCGCTGAACTTCAAGAATATTAAGCCGAGGCATACCATCATCATCCACATATCCCTGATGTCCACGAGCGCGTTGATCTCCACCGCTGCAAAAGGAGTAAACTCCATCCTTTGGAGAAGGCCCTTCCCCACTAAATAGAACTACACCAATGTTCGTGTCTTCATTCGCATCAAGAAAGGCCTTGTAAAGCTCTGCAACAGTTTTTGGGCGAAAAGCATTCCGTACTTCAGGCCTGTTAAATGCGATTCGTGCAACCTTACCGCATTTCTTATAGGTGATGTCTTCAAAACCTTCAGCGGTAGTCCAATTAATTGCTGATTTGCTCATGGATGTGTTGTTTTAGTGCGTTATAAACTTGCTCGTTCGTTTCAGGATTTGTGAATATTTCCAGAAGCTTAGCATCATCTGAAGCTTCAAAAAAATGAGCCAATCCGTCCAACAACTCTTCGAAATTTCTTACCTGTGTGTATTCGATTTGATTTTCCTGACAAATATATTCAGCTGTTCTGTTATGCTTTGTCTCAAAATATTCTTCCAGTTCAGGCAGATTCTTTGGGCCGTCGATAAGCCTAAATATTCCACCTCCTTGATTATTGATTACAATGATCCTGAAATTTGAGCATGGATAATTGTGAAAGAAGGCATTTCGATCATACAAGAAAGCAAGATCACCTGTAAGCAGAAGATTTAGTCTTTCAGAAACGAAGCTTGTTCCTACCGCTGTTGAAGATGTTCCATCAATACCACTGGTGCCTCGATTACTATAGACTTCAAAATGAGACTTGGTTCCGAGTATTTCAGCAAAACGAACAGGCATAGAGTTTCCAAGATGTAATTCAATATCCTCAGGAATCGACCTCAATACTTTATGAAATGCCGTCGTTTCGCTATATGCCATGGAAGACAAGAATGAATTTAGCAGTTGATGTGATTTGTCCGATAAGGCCTTCCAATCTCTCAAAAATGTTTTGGATACTGAACTTAAATCAAGTTGTTCAATGAACAGCGGAAGCGGAGCTTTAATCAGCTGAGGTTGTGTTTCATATGTATCGACCTCAATTCCTGCCGGATCTAGATGATAATGTATTTCTGGCTTGTTCTTTCTAAGAAAGTTTTTCAACTTCTTAGAAAGCACAGATAATCCCGAGGTGATCAATACATCTGGCTGTAGTTCTGGCTGATCTTTAAGAAAAAGATCGATGTAATCGACACATTGAACATTCAAATTACTCAATGGTGATTTTAGCACTGGAACGCTATTTCGAATCTTCTCAATGGAAGGCTTCAGATCATTACCTACATTGGTCTGTCCAATGAGAACAAGGACTTTCTTATCCGATAAATCTGGTTTTGGAAATGAGACGTTTTCGTACGATTGAATTGGTTTATCCCAATTTTCCATTGAATCGAAGCTCAAATCTTGATCTGAAGAGGGGTAGAAAGGCTCACGAAAGGGGATATTCAGATGAACTGGTCCTATTGGTAGCTGTTGAGCCGCTTGAAGACCTGCCCTCAAAGATTTGGTATAGTTTTGGCCATCATCATCAGTCGTTACAATTGGTAATTGAAGAGTGGTCTTCACATGATTCTTTAGGACTTCAAATTGACGGATTGTTTGTCCATCCCGCTGATCAATTAGCTCCGGAGGACGATCTGCAGATAGAACTATTAAAGGAATTTCTCTGTAGAATGCTTCTGCAATAGCAGGCGCATAGTTGAGCAGTGCCGTGCCTGAAGTACAGCAAAGAACGACTGGTTGATTTAATTTCTGAGCTATGCCTAGGGCAATGAATCCTGCTGAACGCTCATCGGGTATGCTCCATTTTTTTATGTTCTTATTCCTGGAGAATGAAATTGTCAAAGGCGCGTTCCTTGAGCCAGGAGAAAGAACGGCATGTCGCACACCGTGTGCAAAACAAACTTCCGAAGTATTAAAAACAGCCTGGTGGAGCATTTTAAGTATTCAAAAGACTCAATAGTGTTTCCATTTTTAGTTCCGTTTCCATTTTTTCCCTTTCGGGATTGGAATCTTCGGTGATTCCAGCACCTGCGTAAAACCGGGCTCGATTTCCACTTAGATTCAAGCATCTCAAGTTTACAAACAGATCAGTGGACTCATTGAAATTGACCGGACCTAAGAAACCCGCATAATAGGATCGATCGTAGTTTTCATTTGCTACTATGAATGCTTTTGCTGGCTCAAGCGGCATTCCGCAAACGGCAGACGTTGGGTGAAGCAGATCAAGCATCTGGTCGGCAAGCCCCTCAAACTGTACTTCATTGTAGTCCACAGTGAACTCTGTTCTCAGGTGAGCCAGGTTACCGGCTTTAATTGTTTTAGGTCCATGTTCATCAAATTCTCTGAGGCGAATCTTCTTGAAGCAATTGATGATATACCGACTAACGAATGCCTGTTCTTCGATTTCCTTTTGCGTCCATGCCAGCTCAGACAATGGTTGGTCATCAATCTTTCTCGTGCCAGCCAAAGCGGCCGTCTTAAAGTGTTGGTTGTTATCTGAAATTAGTAATTCTGGGCTTGCTCCAATCCATAAGCCTTCGCCATTGATATGAGTCAGACTGCAGAACGCATTGGGATATGATGTGCATATTTTGTTAAAGTAAGAAGTAACGGAAAAATTTTGTGGAACCTCGACATCTTTAAATCTGGATAGAACTACCTTGTCTAGTTCTCCATTTTTAATATCCTCAATTGCCATATCAACGAGGTGTTCAAAACCTGAATTATCATGCGATGTTTCTACAGTTAACTCACTATCAATGTCATTGTGTTCTACTGATTCCAGTTTTTCTTTGAATTCGCTTAGTTGTTGGTCATTGACCCTGGGATCAATTATAGGAGTGTGATTTTCTTTAAAAACAATATCAGCTTTAATGTGTAAAGGGGCCTTCGGATGGTTATCATCAAAACGATTGAACAGAAATCCTGGATCTAGCTGATTGATGCTTTCTTGTTTTTCAGGTTCTGACAAGCTCACAATCAAGCTTTTCTCTTCAGAATTTGGCATTCTCCAAAGAGCGAAAGCGTAACCTTTTCCAAAAAGTTTAGGAACAAGATCTTGCAGGTCAATTCCAAGGTATGTTTCTTTTAGCTGATCCATTAATTTTTATGATTCAAAATAGCCATGGTAATTCTGCTAATTGAGACAAGATCATCATTGTCATTGCGTGATTCAATGCTCCAGACATGAGTCCCCTTGCCAATATGAATAGGAGTCGCCCTTCCGGTCACTTTTCCTTCCTTGGCAGATTTTATGTGATTTGTATTGATTTCTAGCCCTACTGCGTATTGCTTACCTAGTTCCAAAAGCAAAGTCGCACCAACGCTCCCGAGCGTTTCAGCTAACACAACAGAAGCTCCACCATGCAACAGCCCAAGTGGTTGTTTTGTTCGATGATCTACCGGCATCTTGGCCTCAAGATAATCAGGTCCAATGTCTGTGAACTCAATTCCGACATACTCGACCATGCTGCCTCTACCCATTTCATTGAGCGCTTCTAATTGGACGTATTCAGGAAAAATTCTTTCTTTACTCATCTTAATTGCAAACCAACTCTAAACGCATTTGAAAACCAAAAGCATTTATCTTTTGAGACATGGAGAAACCGATCTTAACAAAACTGGAAGGGTCCAGGGTCGAGGTATTGATTCGTCATTAAATGCTGAAGGTCAACTTCAAGCCAGTTTGGTTTACAAGCATTTATCAGATGTTCCATTTGATCGATTCTACTCATCTTCATTGGTAAGAACCAAGGAAACATTATCTCCATTGTCTTCTTCACCAATTGAAATGGAAGGTTTTGACGAGATCAGCTGGGGCGATCAGGAAGGGGCTGAACCAACACAACAAGCGAAAAAGATGTATGCTGACACGATCGCTCATTGGAAAAATGGCAAACTTGATCTGTCAATAGGAGGTGGCGAAAGCCCACTTGAGGTGATGGAGCGACAAAAACCTGCCATTGATGGTATATTATCGAATGATGACAAAAGAATCCTAATTTGTATGCATGGGAGAGCAATGAGAATCTTGCTTTGCTGGCTTCTGAACTATCCTTTGAATTTTATGGACGGCTTTCCTCATCAAAACTGTTCGTATTATTCACTTGATTACAATGGCAATGCATTTTCGCTCAAGGCATTTAATGTGACCCATCACCTGAACAATGGCTAAGCAAAAGATTCATGCGGAAGTTGGAAAACGGGTGATTGAACTCTCAAACCTGGAGAAAGTATTATACCCTGATGATGGAATTGTCAAAGCTCAGATTATTGAGTACTACCTCAAACTTGCTCCAACAATTTTAAATCATATCAGAGGACGTGCATTGTCGTTGGTTAGATTTCCTGATGGAATTTATGGAGAGCAATTTTTTCAAAAACATAGACCTGATTGGACACCAGATTGGATCGACTACAAAAGGTTAGGCCAGGAAAGGTTAAAAGAATATGTGGTAGCTAAAGAAGAAGCTACACTTGTTTGGTTAGCCAACCTGGCCTGCTTGGAACTTCATCAGATTCATAGCATTGCAGATAAAAGTGATAAGCCTGATTACATTGTATATGATCTGGATCCACCAGAGGATGGTTATGATTTTGACAAGCTAAAGGAGATCGCTTTCAACTTGAAAGAGCACCTGGAACGATCCAACTACCATGTGTTCGTTAAAACTACCGGTGGAAAGGGACTGCATCTTGTTACACCAATTGATGCTAAATATTCATTTACGGAATGTTTTCAGTGCGCGAAGAAACTAGCCACTGATTTTATCAACCGACATAAAGAGACCACCCTTCATATCAAGAAAGAGCATCGAAAAGGTCGGGTATTGATAGACATTTACAGGAATCGACCTTCTCAGACGATAGTGAGCCCATATAGCTTAAGAGGTAGGATGGGTGCTACTGCATCAACACCAATTACGTGGGATGAACTAGAGACCCTTAAAGAGCTTTCGGATTGGAATATCAATACCACACTGGAGCGTGTCTTAACTGAAGGAGATGCCTGGGAATCTATTCGAGGTTGGGCTGTGCCATTGCACACAGATAAGAAAGCGCATGCCGTTAAGGACTTGCCGCCTAACAAGAAACATAAAACACCGGAACAACTTCAGGAATACGAACAAAAAAGAGATTTCGATAAGACCCCTGAACCTCTTCTTTCAGAAAATGAAGCACCGGGGAGCCGCTTCGTCATTCAAAGACATCATGCTTCTCATTTACACTACGACCTAAGACTTGAGCAAGACGGAGTTTTGAAATCCTGGGCCATTCCCAGGGGAATGCCTCCAAAGCCCGGGGTAAAAAGGTTGGCAGTTCAAACAGAAGATCACCCGTTGAAGTACCTCACATTTGAAGGAGAAATCCCCAAGCAAGAATATGGTGGAGGTATGATGTGGGTCTATGCTACAGGTAGGTATGAAATCACCAAAACCAAAAAAGAAGGATTCTATTTCAGACTTTCTGGCAAGCAGGTTTCAGCCGAATACCGGATGCATTTGATGAAAGACAAGGAGTGGTTATTGGAACGCGTTGATGTACCTCAGCAAGACTTTTTAGGCAGTGTAATGAAACCAATGTTAGCTGATTCTGCCAAAAGAGTTCCAGTTGGTGATTATGAATATGAAGTAAAATGGGACGGGATTCGTGCACTCATTTACTTGAACGAAGGAGAATTGAAAATTTACAGTCGCAACTTAAATGACATCACAGAACAGTTCCCGGAGCTAAATGTTCCAGAAGAGGCATTTCGGATAAATAATGCAATTTTCGATAGCGAAATAGTTTGTTTGGATTCAGATGGTAAGGCAGATTTTAAAAAAGTCATCAAAAGGCTAATGAGCAAGAAGAACTTTGATAGGGAATCAAAGAGAAGTCCTGCGTACTGTTACTTGTTCGATTGCCTTTATCTGGATGGTAGGAGCCTGATTAATGATCCATGGGCGCGAAGAAGGTGGTGGATGATTGATTCTGTCCGACCTGGTGAAACCAACTACAGGGTTAGTGAGAGTATTGAAGATGGTAAGGCCTTGTTTGAAGCAACAAAGAAGCTGGGTGTGGAAGGAATCATTGCTAAAAGAATAGATGGAAAATACACATTCGGGAAACGGAGCAATGATTGGATCAAAGTGAAGGTAAAGGAAACGATTGATTGCTGGATCATTGGTTTTACTAAGGGAGAAGGTGAACGGGAAAGGTACTTTGGCTCATTGCAGCTTGCTGAACAAAAAGGGGAAGACCTTATTTATAGAGGTAGGGTTGGAACTGGATTTGATGATGAAATGTTAAAACAGCTTTCAAAGAAGTTTTCGGAAATTATCACTGATGAAAAACCTATCGAGGAAGAGGCGCATGAAGAAAAACGATCCGTTTGGTTGGATTTGGTATTCAAGTGTGAGGTGGAGTATTCGATGATAACCAATAATGGTACTTTTCGAGACCCTGTCTTCAAGAAGATAGTTGATACAACTTAAGATACCGCTGTTTTTAACTTTAATCTAAATTCAGTATATTTAGTTAAGACCACTACCGCGCGTTAAATGCCACAGAGAAAGCGAATCGTACTGATCGATGATGATCATACTACCAATACACTCAATAAGTTAATTATTGAGAGATCAGCATTGGTGGATGAGGTCTTGATGTTCGCTGAAGCAGAAAAAGCACTGGATTTCTTGAGGAATGAGCAAAGCGAGAATAAATCTCTGATTTTGCTGGATATAAATATGCCATTCATGAATGGTTGGGAATTCTTAAATGAATATGTCAAGTTGAATGGTTCAAGAAGGTACGATAAAATCATCATGCTCACTTCCTCCATTGATCCATCTGATATTACGAAGGCAGAAGAGGCAGTAGCAGTAGCAGGCTATAAGTCAAAGCCACTATCTTTCGAAATGCTACAATCATTGGTTGACGAATACCTTAATTGATAGGCAAAGTAATTATAAATGTTGTCCCTATTCCGGGATCGGATGTGACTGAGACTGTTCCCTTAAGCAAATCAACTCTGTTTTTCACAATATGAAGGCCAACTCCCCGACCTTGAATTTCGGCATGAAACTTTTGATACATTTTGAAAATTTTACCTTTCGTTTTTTCCAAATCCATACCTATGCCATTGTCCTTAATCAAAATAGTGGTCTCCTTTTTTGACTGTTTGACTAGTACGCTCACATCAAGCGTACGATTCCGATCCCTGAATCGAATAGTATTGGAAA
>JANQST010000234.1 GCA_028279155.1 Cyclobacteriaceae bacterium | reverse complement strand
CCGTAAGTCAAATGAATCAATAACCCCTTTATGGACCGGCAAGCCGGAAAGTCCCAATTCTGGTACGGTTTCCCATGTTTGTTGTGGAATTCGGATCTTTCTTACATGATCGGTATTGTAAGCTTCGTAGGAATAATAATCCATTTCCTTCATGATGGATCGAAAATCCTGCCGGAGCTCCTCAATCGTAGGTCTGCCTACAAAATACCAACCATTGTAAATCTTGTAGATCTCAAGGTTCGACTTCAGCACGAATGTATAGGGAAGTGCACGGTGGGCATATTCTCCTTCCGTCTCATCCATGATATCCAGTTCTTTTATCAATGATCGTTCGATATCACTAAAGAAAGGCCATGAAGCACCCAACCCTGCTCTAAATGCAGCAGAAACTTTGGGTTCGTCTGTACTTATGCTAACCATCTTACAAAAGTTGACTTGCAATTCCTTTTGGAAATCAACAAGCGCTCGAAATTGTGCCTGATCACGCGGGCAAAAGAATCCCCTGGAAAAAATTACAACGATCGGGTAGCCGTCTTTGAAATCACATCGCTTGTCTACTTCACTCTGCTTAGTAAAGGAAGAAAGGCGTCTTAGTTTCCCGTTGTGGTCGGGTAATTCAAAATCCGGAAATAGATCTCCTGCTTTTTTATTGTTGGGCATAGTATTCCTTAGAAAGATCGCCAACAAAAATAGCTTTAATGATCCATACGATTCATTTTTTCTATTGTACCCGCTATTAGGTTCGGATGTTCAGATGTAGTCATATGTCCTCCTGGATAACTGACAATTTCAAGACCCAGTGGCGCTAATTCCTTTTGAGCCTTCTTTACCTGCTTGTACTCAAATTGATCTTTCTTGCTTCCGGCAACTATGTATTTTACTTGAGGATAGGTAGCTGTGAAAATTCTTTTCAGATCCCACCGTTCCGCATTCAATTTGTGTTCATCCACAAACCCAGCAGCATTGCTCATGAACATGGTACCATCTCTTCTACCAATCGCATTATGATTTTGTGCTAACTCTTCCTTAGTAACACCATATTCCTTAGACCACAAATCCTTCATCATCATGTTAAAAGCAAAAGTTGAGTTCTGAGCAAACTTTGCACCCAATCGACCAAATGATGTTTTTAGCAATGGCGTTGTAAGGATTGGATGTGTATGACTATCCGCAAACAATCCTCCATTGATAGTTAGAACTTTCGTAATGATGGTACCATTATTCTTGCCTGAATTTTCTGCTTCAATTTGTCTACTCAGTAATTCGAGGGCTACAATTGACGAGAAATCAAAAGTTATGAGTTGTGTAGTCTTAACTCCATGGAATTTCCAAAGTGCCTCTACCATATCTGCTCTTTCCTTTACACTGTATTCGTAACCTTCTGGCTTGTCAGAATCTCCCATGCCCACATACTCAACATAAATTCTTGACGTGGTCTCTTGATGTACCAGGTGTTGTTCAGTTGCTGCCCAGCCAAAAGACCCGTCAGGGAAGCCAGGCATCATTGTCAACCAATTTGGCTCACTCTTTTCAACTCCGTGCACAACCTTGTTCCAAATACGAACAGATGTCTCTCTATTGTAATCATCTTTTTGATCGAATATCTCTCCATTTTGATAATCATACTGCAATCTGTTTCCTGATGCAAACCATAGATCAGCCTTCGGTTTGTGTAAATCAATATTTTTCGTTTTCATAATTTATTATGTGTTATGTTGTATATACAACTTATGTTTAAAAATTTTTTAAATCTTAGCTATTCCTGCTTCAAACTGCTCAAATGCTTTTATATCCTCTGCACTTAACACCTTGTATATTTCGTCCATTGAATTCTTCCAGGCAGATGTGAGCATATCCACTTTAGCAATTCCATTTTCCGTCAACTCAATCATTGGTCTGTTTGAAGGTCCATTCTTTACGATATACTTGGAATTAATAAGACGGACAAGGTTGCGACTCAGTGAAGATTTCTCAAGATGTAGCAATTCTCCTATCTCCTTTTGTTCTACTATCCCGGTTTTATATAGGGCCATCATAATACTTAGTTGATTTTCAGTGATACCAGAATCCCCAAGGTGTTTTCTATAAATATTGTCAATCTTTCTGGAGGTGGCCCTCACCCTGGATCCTATGCACTTTTCAAACTCATATTTCATAATTCATCAATCTGAGTTGTATATACAACGTAAATTGTTAAATAAGGTTCAATCGAATACTACAATTCTTGCTATTGAACATATTTGTACTCACAAAATTTCAATAATGACCCCAACCGAAGAAGAATTGCATTCAGATTATAAATTCAGAATTAATAGGGTTTTCGAGTACATCGATGAGAACCTGGATGCGGATCTTTCTTTGAACACAATTTCAGAAGTGGCATTCTTTTCTCCTTTTCATTTTCATCGGATTTTCAAATTTCTGATGGGCGAGACAATTAACGAATATGTCATAAGGCGGCGAGTAGAGAAAGCTGCTTTGGACTTGCTTCACACAACACTTGGTGTAACTGAAATTGCTCTGAAATATGGTTTCAATGACAATTCAACTTTTACTCGTTCGTTCAAAAAGTTTTACCAGGTAAGCCCTTCTGAGTTTAGAAAACAAAACCCCAACCGATTTAGCAAGATTCGTCAACTTGAAAGCAAGAATGGTCAAGTCTACCCTGACCGTGAAAAATACATTTGTGCCATTGATAACCTTAAAAATTGGATAAAAATGAATGCACAAATTGAAGTGAAAGAAGTACCAAAAATGGATTTGGTTTATGTATCTAATATGGGCCCGAAAACGATGGGGGCAGCTTTCGAACGATTGATCCGATGGGGCACTCCCAGGGGCCTGATCCATGAAAATGTCAAACTAGTCACCATCTACCATGACAGTTACAAAGTAACGGAGGCAAGTAAGGTAAGAATGAGTGCATGTATTGTCATTGATGGACACGTAGAGCCAGAGGGAGAGGTTGGGCTTACCTCGATAGATGAAGGGAAGTACATCGTTGGTAGCTATGAAATCGGGTTGCACGAATTCGAAAAAGCCTGGACAGCATTATTTATCTGGATGAATGAAAATGGCTACAAGAAAGCAGACAAAAATCCATTTGAACTGTATCACAATGATTTCAACGAGCATCCGGAAAAGAAAGCAATCGTTGATTTTCACATTCCTGTTGAGTGATTTTGACTAAACACTTTTCAACCGTCCAATTATTTCTTTTAACCTCAACCATTGCTGGTAGTAAAGTGGCATAACAGTAATGTTTTCTATGAATTGAAAAAGATAGAGGACCAATGCGAAAATGGAACCATACGTAATCATTCCGTTTCCAACAGAAGCGATGATTGAAAGTACTAAAAAAGCCATCATGAATATCCATACCACCGAAAAATTGATGGTCTCCAGGTCTGATAGTTTCACATTCCATTTCATCAACTTCTGTATATGCCAACGCAAATGGATTGGGTTATTCTCTGAAAGGACCACTACCTGTTTTTCAAGTTCTCCATTGTATGAAGCATTGAATCGGACTGTTTTTTTTTCACTCAATCCATATACTACTGCAACAACTAACAAGATGAACAGGCACCCGAAAAATAGCTCGAAATACATGCTTGCGATAATTACCAAAGTACCGATCATGGCAATAGCGTTATTGATAATTTCAGGCATTGAGTTTTCAAAAAACTCTACGACTTCTGTCAGGAATCCAAGATGTGCGGATTTTGTGGAAGTAGTTTCTTGAGTGCGAGTACCAACTTCAACGCCCAGTTGTTCATAAATTTTCGCATAAAAACGTGAGTCATAAAATCTTCTTCCTGCTCCTATGATTAGTGTTAGCATCCCTAATGTTCCCAATAAGAATGATCCACCATATTCACCAATAAACGCATCGTCTATAGCAAAACCAATAAAAAGTGGAAACAGGACCAATAGCCCTGCGTCCACCAAAATGAAAAACAACATTAGCAGAAAATTCCACCGATATGATTTTATCAAATGCCTGAAGTTCATGAATTCGATTCTTTAGTTACAGGGCCTCCAGGAACCCATCCTGGTTTTTTGAACAGGTATCCCAATGCTTCCTTTAAGCTTCTTGCTTTCCTCAAATCCTTGAAAATGCCCTTGTATTCAAACAAATGCACGTTTATTGGATTGATCGTTTCAATTTGCTTGGTCAGACCATAAGTAGGAGGATGGATTTCCTTTTGAAAGGTTCCAAACATGCGGTCCCAAGTGATTAACAGGGCCCCGTAGTTCTTGTCAAGGTAAATATCATCTAATCCGTGATGCACGCGGTGATGGGACGGGCTGTTGAAAATAAATTCAAACCATCCCATATTTCGAATCAGCTCCGTGTGTATCCAGAACTGATATGTGAGAATAAATACAATCGCCACCAAGACAACGACCGGGTGAAATCCCATGGCGATGGCCGGTAGGTAGAATACCCATGTCACGAAATTGTCTATGAATGACACCCTCAAAGCAGTGGTGTAGTTGTAAATCGGTGAGCTGTGATGAATGGAATGATAGCTCCACAAAATACGAATCTCATGTTCCCATCGATGCTCCCAATAGTATAAAAAATCGATGACTAAAATGGCAAGAAGCACAGTCCATCCATTGACAGGTATTTGCCAGGGAATGTATGCATCCAGCACAAAGAACCCTGCAGCAAATGTGGCTGTTGCCGCCTTTTCTGTCAATTGAGCAGGAATGAAAACCATAAAGCTTGACAACATTTCCTTCAGCCTCCATTTTGTTAATTTTTTTTGGTGCCATTCCCAAAAGAACTCCACGATGGCAAGCCCCATCGAAAAAAGAAAAATTACCAAGATGATCAATCCAACATTTTGTTCTGCTTTTGCTACCAAATCTTCCATGATTCTTATTGTTTCTGACTAATGATTTTTTTAGCAAAAGTTAGACGTGCGTTAGTATAAAGCTTCCCTCCCTATAATTCGGGACAAGTGCAAGGAGGAGTAAGTGTCCCGATTTGTCGGGAACTGAAAGAAAGGCTTTATATTAAAAATCTTATGAAGTGGTTTCCAGCTCTTTCACAAAATCAGAGGGAGTCATTCCCGTTACTTTTTTAAAGGTGTTGTAAAAGGCGGTTTTACTATTGAAGCCAGCCTCTAATGAGACAGCGAGTATGGTGACTTGTTTTGTTCTACCTGCGCGTAAAAGCTTTTTTGCTTCCCGTATTCTGAATTGGTTAATGAAATCAGAAAAGCTCTTCCCCTCTTTTTCGTTGATTGTCTGTGAAACATGATGTACTGATCTGCCTACCCTTTCGGCAAGATCATTCAAGCGGTATTCAAAATTCAAATACGGTTTTTCATCCTCCATAGCCTTCCCTATATCCTTCCAAATTTGATCCAATTCTGCCGCTGTCAGTGATGACTTCAAATATTTCTTTTTGGTTTTTGAAGCCAGATCATCAAAGTCGCCATGTAGTGAAAAAACCGGAAACCGCATGCTGGAATAAACAAGTGCCAAAGAGAAAATACTGTTGATCACAGATTCTATTTTGAAATAGATCAACCATTCTTCATCAAAAAGAGAAATGATGTTGCTGACCAGGATAATTATGTAAAGTCCAATGGATACAATCAACAGACTCTTTAGCCATTTGTAGTTGATCTGATCGGATGCGGTTAGTTCTACAACAAAGTGAAATTTTTGAATCTTTATGAATGCAAGCACCAAAAGCCCAACATTAAGTATAATAGAAAGAATGTTATCTATACTCAGGCTTAAGATTTCTGGCGTATAGGTGGTTGCCTCCAGGACATCTTCTTCAATCGGAGCAAGCAATACCAGCCTCAAAACAGTGAATCCAATAATGACACCAATCCAAAGTTTTACATTGATCTCAATTTGAAATAGAAAATAGGTGTACAACAAGAACAGAGCACCTACAAGGTGATAATGTAAATAAGACAGGCCAAGTCCTGGCCAGCTCAGATCATTGTAAAACAGGTATGATTCAAATAGGCTGTGAACATTTAAAAAAGCGATAATGCTGAGTGCAAACCGGGCTCGTCTATTCTGATTTTTGCTCAATAGAATCAGCACTCCAAGCAGAAGTGCTAAGATTGCTCCAACCAGCGGTATGTTATTAAGGATGTTCAAGTTTTGGAAAAAAGCTAAAAGTAATAAGTCAAGGGCTTTTTATGAGTATTTCATTTCCTCATCTCAATGGGGAGAAATGAATCCCATGTGATCCCCAGCGACAAAGTAAAACCGGAATCCAGGAATCGGTAATTGTAGTTGTCGTGCCCCGCTGTGATTGTTGTGAAAAGTCCAACCTGAGGAAGTCGTTCCAACGGATACCAATTCCCTCGTAAGTCCAAACGAAATGGATTCACAGATGGGTGCGGGGTTGCAATCCATTCCACACGAGTTGCAATTGAAAATCTTCGATACGTTTGATCGTAGACTTTCATGAATTCGTGTCCTGCCTGAAATCGAAATCGGCCGTAGATTTTAATGTCTTCTTCACTGAATCCACCTACATCAAAAAAATAGAATAACCGATTCTGATAGATAATGGTACCAAGATCGAACACGTGACTCTTTACATTCATTTTACCCTTCAAATGATCAATTCGATACGTTCCGAAAATTCGAGTGAAGTTGGTTGAATAGTTTCCAGACGTACGATTGAGGAAATCCGACAGCTCAGTATCATCGGTAAAGGTGGCATAGACCGCCTCGCATTCTGCTGTTCCGTCCGGGATTGTTTCGTCAAATGCACAGTCTGCCTGACCATTTGAGTAATGGCCCGTTCCAAACATAAACCCGGCAAAGCGTTGAATGTCCTCTTGTGGGTTTGTTAGTCGAAATAAGTGCTGGGTAGCTACCATCACACGCTGCGAAGGCGTCTCGACTGGTAGGGAATTAGAAGTAAACATTCGAAGCGGCGACAGGTACGCAGCATAGACACCGAAAACATGATTCTTGTTTTCCTTAAGGCCTTCAATCATGTTATTGTAGAGACTGAACCGGACAAATGGATTGGCCTCAAACAAAATTCCACCGGGATCCATTTGAATAGGTTTAACATTGATGTCGGGATCTTCGCCAATGGGGTACACCTCCTTGAATTGTCCGGAAAGCAGGCAAGGAATGAATAGTGTCAGAAAAGTAAGGCGCCATGTCAGTTGAGGCTGTATTCGGACCATGCCATAATAATAATCAACCAGGATCAGTCTTATGCAATCCTAGAGTCTTATTTCCAAAAATACCTGTAATGTATTCCACATCGTGTCTAAAAGGTGCAAGGGTTAGCTATTTGTAAAGCTCCGATGACACATCGGATTGCCAGTACTCTTTCGTGGATACATCCATAATCGTTAGTCTACCAGAGGCATGTCCGGCACCTGTGTCAAGGTTCCAGACATTGAAAATATTCATCGGTTGATCTTCAAACAAATTCAACGTTGGCGTATGTCCAATGAAAATTTCCTCAAACCCCGATAAGACATGTGGTTTGCTTTCCAATTTTTTACCTATTTGAGCATCCTCCCATAAACTTCGGTCCCACAAGCATTGGTTTTCCGTGAGGTCATGTTTCGGACCTTTGGGATGCGTGAATCCTCCATGGACAAAAATTCTGTTTTCGTTATCTACATAGTAATTGACCTGGTCTTCGAAGAATTTGTGATGGGCATCCATATTGATCTTATCAGCCTCTTTTTTGTAGGAGTCCACTGTTTCTTGTCCCCCATTGGCTAGCCATGTAGGATCTTTTAGTCCAATTGAAAACCATTTGTTGGTCCAAGAGTCATGATTTCCTCTGATAGCTACCAAATGTTGAATGGATAATAATTCCTCCACCACCAAAGCGGTGTCCGGGTATCGATCTGAAACATCTCCAAGCTGAATAAGTGTATCGGTATTGTTATCAAAGGAACTTTTTTCCACGCACTGCTCAAAAGCGCGAAGGTTTCCATGAATATCGCCCATTACAAAAGTTCGAGACATAACCTAATTAACGTCGATCTGAATCTATAGAACTTACCTTTTTGATTTTAACATCGTTTCACTATCCCGCCAACCCAAATCTACGTTAAGTCTCTTAGGTTACGTAAAAATGAAGTACACGAGGATCGTCGGACTCATGTTCCTTTTGGGAATTGTAGCTCTGGAAAGCTGTAGAAACAAAGTGTACCCAGCACCATTAGGCCTTGGTGATGAGTTGACTTTCGATACACATCGAGAGGTAGAAGTTGGTTGGGAAGGAGATGATGGAGCAGTTCTTAGTGGGACACTTTTTTTACCAAAAGACAGAGGGATCTATGCTGCCATAATCTGGCATTTTGGAAGCAATAAATGGACAAGGAGTCCCTTCGACAATAGCGCTGCTAACAGATGGTTGAATCAGGGAATTGCAGTGCTTACCTACGATAAACGAGGAGTAGGTAGATCACAAGGTGAATGCTGTCCCTTCGCTGATGAAGGCTATTTTCCATTATTGGGAGGAGATGTTCTTTCGGGGGTTCGACTGATTTCACAACATCCGGAAATTGATGCCACGAAAGTTGGTGCATTTGGATTCAGTCAGGGAGGATGGGTTCTTCCTGTAGCCGCAGCTGAATCTGATGGGGATATAGCTTTCACAATTATCGGTTCCGGGCCAACTGTAACTCTTGGAGAGGAACTATTATACAGTGCATTGACCGGTGAAAATGAGTGCCAGCTATCTGGAAGATCTTTGGAGGAAATTGCCCAGATATTAGAAGATGATGGACCATCCTTGTTTGACCCTTTGCCATACCTGCAACAAATGGGTAATCCTGGATTATGGATCTATGGAGAAAATGACCTTAGTGTACCTATTCCTCAGTCTACTGCCATCCTAGAGGAATTGATAAATGAGGGGCGTAAACCTTTTAGCTACATTGTAATCCCGGATGCCAATCACGGGTGGGTTGTTGACGGAGGTATCTGTGCATCCGGTGGCGATATTGTTGATATGCTCCCCCAGATATTTGCTTGGATTGATGAGCAGATTCAATGATGATGTCTCGAAGAGGATCTTCACGCAATTTTAATCCGGCATGCTCTGCCACAGTACTTTGGAAACCATCCATTTGTCACCGTATTTCGCCAAGAGCAAATAATCAATGCCCCAATAGGCGGTGAGCTTTACACTTGCAATCTTGTCCTGGGCATCCAACACTTCTATTTTTCTAACTGCGCCTTCAGGAGCAGCATACTTTGGCTCCTCCAACACCTCACGTGCAAAACCGATTGCTCGTTCATAGCTCATTATATGGGTTTTGTACTCTCCTGTTTCATTATTTGAGCTGTATCCTCTCTTGGAAAGATCAGGATTGATACTACGGATAATTTTTGTTGTATCTCCAAAATAGAACCCTTCAACATAGTCATTAACGACACTGATAATCTGCTCTCTCTCCTGGGCTAAAGACATCCAGTTCATACATAATAGGGTCATTGTTAGTATGGCAATTTTCTTCATAGTCATTCAATTTGATACAATGAAGATACGGGAATTCTAACTGGTCTTTAATGGTTTTGCAATCAAAAAAAGCCTTCAGATAACAATGCCACCTACTCATCGTTGGTATTTCTATGAATAGGTTAAAAGAATTTTTTTGGTTATGCGCAGGGGCAAATAAGTCCATTCTTTCTAACTGTCCCTCAGAGTCAAGTAAGTATGTTGGCATTGGAGCCACCATATTCTTTACTGGTGTATTTGCAACATTGGCAGGTGGATATGCACTCTACACAGTATTCGATAGTTACTGGATCGCTTCAATTTTTGGTCTTATTTGGGGTTTGATGATCTTCAATCTTGATCGGTTCATTGTATCGAGTATGAGAAAAAACGACGAGATACGTAAGGAGTTTCTGACAGCAATTCCAAGACTCATCCTAGCAATTATCATCTCAGTTGTCATCGCCAAACCTTTGGAGTTGAAAATCTTCGAAAAAGAGGTAGATAGCGAAATTGCATTGATGATTCAGGAAGACCTTGCGACACAGGAACAAGCAGTCAAAGGTCGATTTTCAGATGATCGAAATCGGTTAGATGCGGAGATTATGACATTAAAAAATGAAATCAAAGAGAAAACAAGCAAACGAGATGAGCTGAGAAAAATAGCGCAGGAAGAAGCTGATGGAACTGGTGGAACTAAACGACGGAATGCCGGACCCATCTATCAAATAAAAAAAGCAGATGCGGATAAGGTAGAGGCTGAACTGGAAGCTTTATCACTAAAGAATAGCCAACTGATCTCAGAAAAAGAGAAGGTATTAAGTGAGTTGAATCAAAGTGAATCGTCTGCTTTGAAAGAAGTTCAGGAAAGTCAATTAACCGGATTGGCCTCCAGAATGGAAGCATTGAGCCGACTGACTGATAAAAGTACGGCAATCTGGTTGGCACACTTGTTCATTATGTTCCTGTTTCTAGCGATTGAAACAGCTCCTGTGGTTGTTAAGCTTATTTCACAAAGAGGCCCATATGATTTTGTGCTGAAGAAAGAAGAATACGGATTTGAGGCGGCCTATTATGAAGATCTTGCCAAGGTGAACGCGGCAATCAAGAAGCGGTCGGCACGACTTACCAATGACGAGATCAACTATATCACGAACAGGCTTAATTTGAGTTTGGAGAATACGTAGGACCAAGGTTGATAGCTAAGCCAAAGGTAATTCCACAACAAAAGTGGATCCCTTAGCGGCTTGTCCATCATACCAAACCTTACCGTCAATCTGTTCAACGTATCGCTTCACCAGGGAAAGCCCAAGCCCAGATGAAGGTTCGTTGGCCGTGGGTTTGGTACTGATCTTTGAAAACTTCTGAAACAGTTGGTCTTCTTCTTCTGGCAATATTCCGGGACCCTCATCCATGACCTTGACAGTCACAAACTCGTTTTGAAGCTCCAATTTCACCAATATACTTGTGTTTTTATTTGAGTACTTCACAGCATTGGATATGAGGTTTTCAAAGATCTGATGTAAGTATAATTCATCGGCCATCACAAAAGCTTCCGTCTCCATATTCTCCACATCGATCTGAATTTCCTTTTGTCCTGCAGTTTCAGCTTGCGACTGAATGGCAGCTGTTAAGACCTTACCTAACTCCAGACGTTCAAGGCGAAGCTTGATACTACTTTGTTCCAGCATAGCCATTTCCAACACCCTGTTAACCAGGTTTTGAGCATTTTCCGCTGACTGATTGATCAAGCTAAGTGATTTTTCTCGCTCCTCCGGATCTTCTGAATGGTGAAGCATGTTTATCAACCCTGTTATATTAAATAGAGGATTTTTTAAGTCGTGAGCTAAAATCCGGATGATGTGATCTTTCTCCTCGATGAGTTTTTCAAGCTCACCGGATTGTGCGGTTATGGTATTTTGCTGTACCAGCAATTGCTTGTTTTTCTCATCCAATGTGTAGAGCGTCCTCGTTTGTACAGACTCAAAAACCAGTGAAATCACCATAATGATCATGAGCAGCCCAGGAAGAATGGAAAGAAACCACAGCGTTCGCATTTCGGTATTGTATTCCGTTGGAAGCTCTACTCCATTCACGGCCAGAATTCCAAACCATACCATAAAACCCAAGGCAATCAAGGCCCAAATAACGCTTGAAATCCGGTTGACCACCAATAAAGCCAGGGCGGGAATGGATATAATCCATGGATAAATTGCAGACCACATGCCGCCTGAAAAATAGGTCAACACGATCACAGCAAAGGCTCCAACAAATACATACAGGTTTCCCAACAAGACAATGTGTATTCGCGACTTGAGCAAAAAGGTAAGCATCAAGAAACCTCCCGCATTAAAGATCATCAGGTTCACCCCGCGTTGAAATTCAAAAAAGATGCTAAGCCATATATAGGAAGTAGAAAATAGACTTGTCAGCAAGCAAGCACGTACAAAAAGGCGTGCCTTCCGATATTCCATCGGGTTATTCTTGTAAGAGGGGTGAATGAAGTATTCGACAAGATTTGATAAGTTCATATTAGCTACAGGTTAATCGTTATAGTGGAAAGCTTGTCATCATATTACTGGGAAATTGTGAAGGCTGCATAAGCACTGAACAATATCCAAAACCCTTCAAGAATCCCTAAAAGGATTGTTCTTGAAATCGGATGACGTTCCGCGTAGCTAATCAAAAGTGGAAGTGAAAGAGAAATAAACGCCTCGCAGATGATGACATATAAAGGAGCATTCAATATCATATGCACATCGGTATTGTACCACCACCATCCGGCACCCTTAGCCAAATGCTCATACATTGGAATGTACATTCCACCGGCTATGCACAGAATAACTGAGGCTTTAAGTATTCCATATTTTCTGGTAAACAAAATCCCTATGAAGCTCAGTTGTAACAGAACATTTGACCAGGCAAAGGGCATGTAGGCAGGAGAGCTCCAAATTATTAATTCCTTCCCTGGGTAGATCAAACTGTTGATTGTGCTTACCAGGTAGTGGTCCGTGACCAGCTCCAGGATTCCTGCGATAGTTCCAAACAGCACCAGTCGTAAGACAAGCGGATTCTTATAGAAAAGGGCATAGAACCAATAAAAAACATATAAGCCATAGGTTATAATGCTGGCAGTAACAGGTCCGGCATTTACAAGCGAACATACAAAAGACCATCCGAGAAGAATACCCGAAGTGGATAAGATAGTTATTGTGGCAGATCTATTGAGTCCCGGTAGCGTGTTGGTTTCCATGGGTTAACTTATTTGATGACTTTTTGTGTTTTTCTTTGCACAACCAATCGGTGCCCAAATAAATTGGGAGTGAGCGTGAAAGAATTTTGCCAATCATCTATGAGGCCCCAGTTCTTTTGAAGTGATGGAGGTATAAAAAACTGCACCTCCTTCCCGCCATTGAAGTGATGAATAATCCCCTGAAGCAGCAGCCGATTAAATGATTCAGCAAGTCGGGCAATGAAAGTATGTTCTTCCAATTCACTCAGTCCTTTCAGCAAATGCCTGGCTACTTTTAGAAGGATTTGATCCTTCACGTCTGCTGATGAGTTCAGTCCAATATACTTTGATAGGTCTTTCCCGGAGGCGTCTGAAAACTCTCCAAGAAAATAGTTCATCAAATAGCCCGGAACCTCATCAAAAGAACTACCAGGAATAATTGATGAAATGAAGCGAATGCAAGACTTAGTCAATTCATTTCCAGCTTCGGATTCAGTTGCCTGATGCTGTAAAATTCTGGTTGCCAATGTATAACCTTCTTCGAAGCTATTGGGCAACAATCGCGTGTCAATGCCCATTAGGAAGCCTACAACCTTCCAGCAATGCATGTAGGCATCCATTTCATCATTGTTTAGATGAATGCCGAGTCGTTTCAATCCGGCAAGGATCACGGGTCCAAAGGACATTAGTGTTCCTGCAAGATCTTCCTGGTTTATTGGTTCACCGTATGTCTCAACATCCCAGGGTTGATCATTGAATTGCCCGGATTTGAGGTAATGTCGAATTGATGCATGGATAAGCCTTACTTTTTGAATGGTAACCACACCTTTACCAGTCGGACTTAGTCCTCCGGCACTGAGCACGTTCAAGACCATTTGAGCAGTTTCCATCAACCTTCTTGCTAGCGGGTCTATGTCCTTATTGTGTGAAAGCAGACGACCGGTTTCGAAAAGAACTTGTGCCCCTTTTGCACAGGTATAACACATTGGCAATGAACTAACATTCAGCAGCATGAAGATTTCGGGACCGTATTTACCAAAGAGCTCTTCACCTTTAGCAATCTTGGTTGGTTCTATCCACAAGGGAAGTGTTCGACTTGACTCAATATATTGTGTGAGAACAGTTGTCAGCGCCGGTGGAAGATCTGAGAATATAACTTCTTCAAAACCATCATTACTAAACAAACGCTTCAATACCTCATTGACTGCTTTAACTTCCCCTGAGGAAATGATAGCGGTTACTGCATTGTCAGCTAAAGGATCTGTAGTCTTACGGAAATTGGCTAGCCGCTCAAAAGTAATTTCTTCAATTGAGAAGGAGGTCGATTCCATAGGTTGGTTAATGGTTAGAAGCACAAACTAACACACATAAACACAAAAAAAGATACATAACGTTAGGATAATTGTTACAATTGGTACTGTCTAAGGATATCATTAGAAAAAAGGTCTGATATATAACAAATTTAAAATCGTCATGAAAGTAGCTATCGAACAACTCTGTGAAAAGGATATCCAAAAATTCACTGAGCTCATTTATCTATTTGAGGATGTTTTTGAAATGGAGGACTTTGTTATTCCTGGCTCAGACCATCTTGTAAAGTTGCTCGCAAATCCTAACTTCATCGTTTTAGTTGCATCTGCAAATAATGAGATTGTCGGGGGATTAACGGCTTACGTTCTTGATCAATATTACTCGACCAGACCTCTGGCTTATATCTATGATCTGGCAGTAAAAAAACAAGAACAACGAAAAGGAATTGGCAAAAAGCTGATTTCAGCATTCAACCAGTTTTGTCAGGAAATAGGATTTGAAGAAGTATTTGTGCAAGCTGACAAGGAAGAGCAGCATGCTGTTAATTTCTATCGTTCGACTGACCCAACGGAAGAAGAACAAGTGATACATTTCTATTATACGCTATAGTCTCCTTTTCATTTAACTAAAGGTGACCATAGAAGATAATTGTGTCCAGAAGAGCAAAAGGATTGTCACGACACCTCGATCGTGACAATCACTTTCTAACTACCTCTTCAGGTCTTTCACAAAAGGTACGACCTCATTAACCAAATCGGAATGAGCAGTCAATAGAAGATCATGTGTTGCGTTTTTAAGAATTCTTTGTCTTGAATCTGAGCTTACATTTTTCAATTGTTCCTGAAGTTCAAACCACACCTTGTTACTCTCCTCAACAGGCATTCCAGGCACTTTAGAAAAAGCTTCAAAACTGTTTCCCGCTGTTATAACCAATACTGGAATGTCTAAGGGCTGATCGATTTTCGCATTTTCATATGTGATAGGAAGTAGGTCCATTTCATTAACCATTGCATCGTAATAGGAAGCTTTTGTCAGGGAAACCTGGTAGTCGTCCCAATAATCCTGAATCAATGTTGAATCTACAGGCATCACTTCAGGAGAAAGCATTCCTCCTCTCGCCATTAAACCAGTTTGTCGAAATTGGGTCTTTCCACCTTCCA
>JANQST010000207.1 GCA_028279155.1 Cyclobacteriaceae bacterium | reverse complement strand
CTGCTGAGGGATCAGCCTCAACCTGACCAAAGTCAGGGTTGACTGTTAAGTCCAGGGTAATATCTGATGTAATTCCAATTTTTGCATCCAGACCAATATTTCCATCGAAATCTCTGCCGTCAGCTCTAAAAGGATTATCCTCCTCTTTTGGAAAGGTTTGAGCTGTTGCCACCACATAAGGCTGAATTTCTAGCTGCTTTTGAGGCTTGATTCCCTTAATCCCGGTAATCTCACCAAAAAGATGGACCCAGCCCGGATCAGTAGGATTTATGGGCTGCCAGGTTGATCTTTCATCTAATCTGAATATTCTTCTTTGAACCTGAATCCCCCAGGTATGATTTTCCTTGTTTGCAAACCTCAACTGAGATAGAGGGATTTTGTATTCCGCAATCCAACCTTTTTCATCCACACTGGTCCTTAAGTACCAAATTGGATCCCAGGTTGCATCCCAGTTATTGCCATTATTTGAAATGTATTCATCACCCTTAACCCCGGAAACTGATGCTGTGAACGAAAATGCAGTTCTTTTGTCGTGATAGCTATCAATGTTTACTTCAACCCAATCACCATCAAATCCATCTCTTCTTGACATTCGCTTCACGATCTTCTCTGGTTCGGTATCAAATGCCCGAACTCCGATGTATAGAAATTTATCATCGTACAAGATCTTAAATTGCGTTTCCTGGCTTGGCTTTGCTTTGTATTCAGGCTGATGTCCAACAAAATCCCCCGCCCATTCTACCTGACTCCAGGCAGCATCGTCAAGTTTACCATCAATTACAAGCTCACTTTCCGCTTTGGCAGTCGTGTAGCTCTTAATAGGTTCTTTTTGTTCCTGAGAGAATAAAGAGAAAAACAGAAGAAACAGCAGGCCAAAGGCCAGTCCTCTTTTGTGCATGGTTTTGAGTTAGTTCAAGTAAAAGACGTATAACTAGAAATATAGTTGCATCATTTAGATTAATACTTCGGTTGGTTCTAAAGGTTACTCAAAGTGTTAAATAAGGTGCTAAGTGGGGATAAGAGGCTACTTTATGGTATACTTTAATCCGGTTTGAACCATGAATCCTGACCTTGTATTCAAGCTTTCGCTCAAAGGAGTAATTGAACGAATGTAGTTAGGTTCCAGGGTTAAATTAAAATTATCAAAGATGCTATAACCAAATTCAAAACCCGTAAGTCCGTCGAATGACCAGGCATTGTAAATGCCTGTTTGATCAGTAGCTTCCAATTGACCTAAAGGATCGGTTAGTTGACTCGAGAGGAAATAGTTGGCAGAAAGCCCTGCATTAAGCCTCAAACTTAATCGCTCATTCATGAGGTAGTATCCGGCCTTAAGCGGTATTGAAGTGAACCGAATACTATTATCCAAATCGATGGAGTGATCATAACTCTCTTCGACTCTGGTTCTTCTATTTGTGCTGGATTCAGCATTGAGATCTCCTCCTGCTACCTCACTGGCATTGACAGCATATGCATCAACAATATTCAATGAAGCATTGGTTTGGTTTTCTACCCGGGTATATTGGACACCACTCTCAATGGCCCATCGTTTTCCCATTTTGACTCCAAAATCAAGGCCAAGGGATGTGGCAATTCCTTCATTCATTCCGTTTTGTGTTGCTGTTGAGCTTGGATTTACGAAACTATTTTGTCCAAGATTAGCTGCCAGCGCATCAAAATCCACATTTGCAGCAATAGGATCTGCACCACTATAGGTAGGATCAAAGTTCCCTGCACCAGCTTCAACTCCGGCCCAATAGGTTACTTTTTGATCAGCAGTTTTTTCTTTAGGGGTTCTTCTATCTTGTGGAACCAGGTAAGGGCTTACATAAATATCCCCAACAGTTGCCTCATCTACTTCGGGTAGTATTTTTTCAATTTCAAACGCTTGCTGAGTTACCAATATCTCAGCATTTGAAGTTGCGAGCTGAATATCTTTCTCTTCATCTTGCGGTTCGGTGCTTCGATCAAAAAGTAAGGTATTAGAGGACAGGTATTGGAACTCAAGCGGATCAGCTGGATCAGTGATTACTTCGAAGAACCGGAAACTATTTTCTGAAGTTGGCAACAGTGCGTTAAAGGTGACTTCATTCGTAGGCTCTGTTTCCAACTTGTTTAAGTCAACATTGAGGGCAAATGAGAAAACAGCAACAAAAATGGCTGCAACCGCTACCCATTTATGTTTTGTATGAGCGGATTGAAGAGAGATGATCGTTCGTTCGCTTAAGGCACTAGAAATCCCACCCCAAACACGCTTTGGAGGTTGGATCCCACCTTCGTCCATTTTGGACTTGATCAGCGACTCAAAACTCTCCTGATCCATATCTCTTTCTTTCTTGTCCCAATATGTTTTGCGTCAAAATTGACTTTGCTCGCGAATACTGTGATTTCGAGGTTCCTTCACTAATCTTGAGCATTTCTGCGATTTCATTGTGTTTGTACCCTTCAATTGCGAAAAGATTGAAAATCACCTGGCATCCCGACGGGAGCTTCTGAATCATTTTCAACAACTCTTCATAGGATAGATTCGAAATAGCAGTTTCATCCACCGATCTATCCGTAAGATCTGTTACATCTACCATGGGATACAGGTAGAGCTTACTTCTTTGATGATTCAATGCTGTATTCACAACTATCCTTTTTATCCAATACGCAAGTGAAGAGTCTTTCCGGAACGTTTTTATGTTATTAAAAACCTTCAAAAAAGCCTCTTGCAGAATATCTTCAGCTTCCTGCTGCATCTTGGAGTATCTCAGGGCCACCAGGTACATTCCATCGCAATATTTATCGTAAAGCGCTTGCTGGAACTCTCGCTTCCCTTTTTGACACCCTTTTATGAGTTTTTCATCACTAAATGACATTCAAATGCTATTTTATTAGACCCTAGCCAAATATTTTTAGTTGTAATCTCTAATTTGAAGTCTTATTCAAATTTATGAAGATACTATCTATTCTAACAATCCTATTTCTCTTTACCCGATGTGAGCCAATTCCAACCCAATCTATTCCGGTGAATAAGCGGATGGTTTTCGACAATTATGAGTATGAAAACCTGGTGGGCATGACGCAACTTGTTCCTACCCAGAATGGCCAGCCATCATTCCTGGAAAATCCCGTGGTTGAGTTGAATGACAATCAAAAGCTTAATCTCAAATTTGATTTGATCACAGATAAATTCGAATACCTGGGAGCCAAAATTTATCACTGCAATAAGGATTGGACGAAATCTCTTTTAAGAGATATGGAATTCCTGGATGAGATAAATACATTTCGGATCACAGAATACGATTTTTCGTTAAACACCAATCCGAGCTACATCAATTATCGATTTGAAGTTCCTAAGCCTACTATTTCCGGAAATTTCATACTCTCTGTATTTCGACGAGGAAATCCTGATGATATTTTGTTTAATCGAAAGTTCCTGGTTGTCAACAATCAATCGGTGATTGAACAGCAAGTACGAATGAGTACTACGGTGTCAAAAAGAGATGAAAATCAACAAATTGACTTCACCGTGAGCTATGGAAATCTTCAGGCAATCAACCCTACCCAGGACATCACAGTGGTTTTGCTACAAAATCATAGATGGCAAGATTCAAGGAAAAATCTAAGACCATCACTAATACGGCCTAACGAGAACTACATGGAATTCAGATTACTCACGCTTGAGAACAATTTTCCCGGGTGGAATGAATTTCGGTTTTTTGATATCCGAACACTTAGCGTAACCGGACGAAACGTTCAGAAAATTTCTACAGCTCCAAATGGTAGCATCCAGGTTCAATTGGCGATGGATAAAAAAAGGGAACGGGTTTATACTCAAAACTTAAGAGACGTGAATGGAAATTTCATCCTTCAGAACAATGATCCTGGAGATGTTGCACTAAATGCTGATTATGCACATGTTAACTTCTATTTACAATCTGAAGAGTTTCCAAACGGGAAAGTATACGTAATTGGGCGTTTTAATAACTGGGCCCTGGACGATGAAAACATTATGAAGTACAATCCTTCCAGGGAAGCATATCAAACTTCCATTCTACTGAAACAAGGATATTACGACTATCATTACCTGGTTGATGCCATCGATACCTCAGCCTATGTATTGGAAAGAAGTCATTTTCAAACGGAAAATGATTATGAAATCCTGGTCTACTACCGAAAACAAGGAAATGTAAATGACGAATTGATCGGGTATAAGAAGTTTAATTCACAAGCACTGTAGCTCAGACATTGAAGCGGAAGTGCATAATGTCACCATCCTTTACTTCATACTCTTTCCCCTCGATAGCAAGTTTTCCCGCTTCCCTGCATCCGGCTTCCGTCTTGAATTCCTGGTATGAATCCAATTTGATCACCTCAGCTTTAATGAATCCCTTTTCAAAATCTGTGTGAATTACACCTGCAGCTTGAGGTGCTTTCCAGCCTCTTTTGATCGTCCAGGCTCTTACCTCCTGCTCTCCTGCAGTAAAATAGGTGACAAGGTCAAGTAACTTATACGATGCTTTGATCAAACGATTAAGTCCTGATTCTTTTAGTCCGTATTCTTCCAAAAACATTGATTTCTCCTCCGGATCATCAAATTCTGCAATTTGAGCTTCCAGTCCGGCCGACACCAAAATGATCTGCGCATCTTCATTGGCCGTATTTTCTTCCAAAGCCTTGCTCCATTCATTTCCAGAGTTAACGGATTCCTCATCAACATTTGCAACGTAGATAATTGGCTTGTCCGTTAACAGTTGGAGTTCCTTCACATAAACCCGTTGCTCCTTGTCAAGCTCCAGTGACCGGGCATTTTGGCCACTTTCCAGGTGTGACTTGAATTGAGTCAACACATCGTATTCTGCTTTGGCATCCTTGTCACCCGACTTGGCAATTTTTTCAACACGTTGAATTCGCTTGTCGACTGACTCAAGATCTTTTAGCTGGAGTTCGGTATCGATTACCTCTTTATCTTCTATAGGGTCTACTTTGCCAGCAACATGAACAATGTTTTCATCATCAAAACATCGGATCACGTGAATGATGGCATCAACTTCCCGAATGTTGGCCAGGAACTGATTACCCAAACCTTCACCTTTACTTGCTCCCTTCACGAGCCCGGCAATGTCTACAAACTCCATTACCGTAGGGATTACTTTTTGCGGATTGACCAGGCCTTTTAGAATATCTAACCGCTCATCCGGTACGGTTATCACACCAATGTTTGGCTCAATCGTGCAAAAAGGGAAATTTGCTGCCTCAGCCTTGGCATTCGAAAGCGCATTGAATAGCGTGGATTTACCAACATTGGGTAAGCCTACAATTCCACATTTTAATCCCATGTTCTAATTTTTTGAAGCGCAAAAGTAGGAACCTTTAGGTAAGACCCAAAAGAGTGTTCCAACTAAGCTGAAGGTACAGTCCCATAAAACAAAAAAGGCTCCTGAATCAAGAGCCTTTTTGGATTATGTATCGAATATTTTTAATCCCATTTAAGGTCTGAATCAGATTCAGACACGCTAGCACTAGCATTGGCAACTTCTTCGTTGTCCCTATCAAATTGGGAAAAATCAATTTCTGGCATTAATTCGTTTTTCACATGATCCACTGTCGTGTTCAATGCTGCAACGAACTTGTTGAAATCCTCTTTATACAAAAAGATCTTATGTTTTTCATAGAAAAATCCATCGTCTTTTGGTTTCCTTTTACTTTCTGTGATCGTCAGGTAATAGTCATTCGACCTGGTCGCTTTCACATCAAAAAAGTACGTACGCTTACCCGCCTTTACTCGCTCTGAATAGATTTCGTCTCTCCCTTTGTCGTTATTCTCTTCCACGTTTTCTAAAAATTTGTCGTTAGGTGTTTGTAATATTTCAAATTTGAAGGGCTAAATATAAGTCTTTATATCTTTTATCTGCAAAAATCAGTTAGTATAGCAACTGATATTAAGAATGAACCTAAAACTATCCGAAATCAACCAGTTCAATAATCTGGGGCTAATTGCAAAGCAGCTGGTCGATGGATTTATTACCGGACTTCATAAATCGCCTTACCACGGGTTCTCCGTAGAGTTCGCTGAACACAAACTTTACAACCACGGGGAGAGCACCCGACACATTGACTGGAAGGTGTTTGCCAGAACGGATCGATTGTACACCAAGCAGTACGAAGAAGAAACGAATCTCAGGTGTCACATCCTGGTAGATAATTCAGCCTCCATGCATTACCCGGCACCTGACAAGGACAAACTTCGTTTTTCTGTATTCGGGGCCTCAGCATTGAGCTATCTTCTTACCCAGCAACGCGATGCGGTTGGACTCTCAGTTTTTTCAAATACTATCGAAGACGAGACACAGATCAAATCCACGCAATCACATTTAAGTCTTTTACTTGGAAAACTAGCCAGGCTATCCGAAGAAACACCAAACACCAAAACAGATATCAGTTCGGTTTTGCATGAGATTGCTCAAAAGATTCATCGGCGATCGCTGGTCGTTATATTTTCTGATATGTTTCAAAATGCGGATGAAGAAGAATTACTCAATGCGCTACAACATTTGAAACACAACAAGCATGAAGTGATTCTTTTTCATGTTTCCGATCACGAAAGCGAACTCAATTTCGAATTTGAAGATCGCCCTTACAAATTTGTTGACATAGAGACGAATGAGGTTGTCAAGGTCAATCCACGAGAAGTGAAGAAAGAATACCAAAGCGAGATGGTCTCATTCTATCAAAACCTGAAGATCAAATGTGGGATGATGAAAATCGATTTTGTCCCCGTAAATACTAGCGATTCCTTTGATAAAATCCTGGGAGCCTACCTGATCAAAAGAAAACGAATGAAATAAGCTTATGGCTTGTGGCTTAAGGCTTGCAGCTTATAAATGCAACCACTCCTTCTTAGCTGTCAATTCCTCCTCGGTCTCTTCGTAATCAGGATCCGGGATGCAGCAATCGACCGGGCAAACAGCTGCACATTGAGGTTCTTCGTGAAAACCGGTGCACTCTGTGCATTTGCCGGAAACGATGTAGTAGAATTCATCAGAAACCGGTTCTTGAATT
>JANQST010000201.1 GCA_028279155.1 Cyclobacteriaceae bacterium | reverse complement strand
CGTCTCGTCCTGAGCTTCGGATAACATCTTCATCATTCTATGTTCAGTGAAAAATCCGGTTTTCATCACCTCAGGAATATGAGTTTCTTTCATCCACTCAATCCAATCCTCTTCAACATCGGTATCAATATTCACTGTAACATTATATAAGATCATAGCTTGAGTAAGGTTGGTTTGAAGAGGATTAACGAAAAAAGTTTAGATTTATGTCGAACAAATTCAATTAAATAGAGTTACTCTCCCCATAGATGGGAATATATTCAATCAAAGATCTGGAACATTTATCTGGGATCAAAGCACATACGATTCGGATTTGGGAGCAACGCCATAATTTGTTCACTCCACAAAGAACCGACACCAATATACGGTTCTACAGTGATGAGGATTTAAAACTCATTCTCAATATTTCCCTCCTTAAAAACCATGGCATTAAGATTAGCAAAATTGTTCAGATGACTTCTGAACAACTGAATCAGGAAGTTGCTAGCCTGGGAGAAGATGAAAGATTGAACGAAGATCAGATAAATGCATTGACAGTTGCCATGCTGGACATGAATGAAGGATTATTCAATTCAATCATATCAACCAATCAGAAAAAAATAGGATTCGAGAAAACAATAACAGATATCATTTATCCTTTCTTTAGAAAGATTGGTATTTTATGGGTATCCAGCTCCATCAACCCAGCACAAGAACATTTCATTTCCCACCTGGTACGTCAAAGGATAATGGTAGAAACTGCTAAACTTGATGCAGTAGAAAATTCCGAAACTTTTCTTCTTTTTCTACCTGAAGGTGAGTTACACGAAATTGGTTTGTTGTTTGCGAATTACCTGTTGCGAGCAAAAGGCCACAACACCATCTATCTTGGTCAATCCGTTCCATTGAAAGATGTTGAAGAAATTTTCCATAACATCAGTCCCGATTACCTCTTCACTGTTGCTACATCTAAGCCAAATCAAAATAAGGTCGTAGACTTTATTAACGATCTCGAAAGGAAGTTTAAGAAAACAACTGTATTTATCACAGGTAGCCAGGTGTTATCGTTGGATATTGAGCTACCAAAAAACCTTCAATTGATCCACACATTTCAAGAGCTTGATTCAATCTTAAGTCAAGCACATATCTCCTAAACAAGACAAGCTTTCATTTCCTGATTTAAGAGCGAAATTTATTTTGTTTAACTTTTTTATTTTTTTATTAAACAAAATGTTTATATACTTGTTTAATATTTTGATATAAACATTAAACAAAATAGTTATGACTGCTCTAGAGTTTGGATATCGAATCGAATCATTGACAGGATCTTTGAAGCCTTATGCCCTTAAATTGACCAGGGATTCAGAAGATGCAAATGACCTTTTGCAGGAAACCTTTTTCAAAGCCTATACCAACAGGACAAAATTCGAGGAAGGCACCAATTTAAAAGCGTGGATGTATACGATCATGAGAAATACATTCATCACTAATTATCAACGGATGGTGAGAAGAAATACATTCATTGATACAACCGAAAACAGTCATTTCATCAACCACAGTGCTGTAGTAGAAAACAACGCGCATGGCAACTTCATTCATAAAGACATTCAAGCTGCACTAAACGAATTGAAAGATATTTATAAGATTCCATTCAAATTATACTTCGAAGGATTCAAATATCACGAAATTGCAAAGCGCTTGAGCATTCCAATTGGAACTGTAAAAAACAGGATTCATATTGCGAGAAAAGAGCTCAAGGATGCTTTGACCGTTTATGCATACTAAAGATTCCTATTGTCAAGTAGTTGTAATAGGGGCCGGATTTTCCGGCCTTTCTTGTGCGTGTCATTTGGCAAAAAGTGGATTCAAGGTAACGCTGCTAGAAAAGAACGATCAGCCAGGCGGAAGAGCAAGGTCCTATTCTGAGAATGGGTTCACCTGGGATATGGGGCCTTCCTGGTATTGGATGCCTGATGTGTTTGACCGATTCTTCAATACTTTCGAAAAAGAGGCTTCAGACTATTATGATCTCGAGCGATTAGATCCATCCTACCGGGTAAAATTCAGAGAGGATGTTTGGGACATCCCTGCTTCTATGGAAGAGATTGAAAAATTGTTTGAAAGTGTTGAAGCGGGAAGTAGCAAGAAGCTTAGAAAATTTCTTAAGCAGGCCAAATTCAAATACGATGTTGGAGTAAAAAAACTGGTTTACAAACCCAGTCGTTCCCTTACCGAATTCATTGACTTCAAGTTGTTACTAGGTTTATTGAAAATGGATGTGTTTACTTCAATCGCCAAGCATGTCCGTAAACACTTCAAAGACGAACGTCTGATCCAGCTAATGGAATTTCCTATTCTATTTCTTGGCGCAACCGCTGAAAACACTCCAGCCCTATATACACTGATGAACTATTCTGATGTTGTCTTAGGTACATGGTATCCAAAAGGCGGAATGCACTCCGTAGTTAAAGGCATGGTAGCATTGGCATCAGAACTTGGTGTGGACATCCAATACAATCAGAACGTTACTTCCTTTTCAATCAAGAATAGAGAAATCAATGTTGTCAATACGGATGATGGTCAATTCGAAGCGGATGTGATCGTGGCAAGTGCTGATTATCACCATATAGACCAAAACATTCTTCCGTCTGAATTTCAGAACTATTCCAAGAGCTATTGGGAATCCAGAACATTGGCACCCTCTTCGCTCCTTTTCTATTTGGGTGTAGATAAAGAATTACCAAACCTTCAGCACCATACACTCTTCTTTGATGAAGATTTTTCAGTTCACTCTTCTGAGATCTATGAAAAGCCGCAGTGGCCTTCCAAGCCATTGTTATATGTTTCTGCTACAACCAAAACGGATAAGAGTGTCGCTCCTGAAGGAAAAGAAAATCTGGTGATCTTGATTCCCGTTGCTCCTGATATTGAGGATATGGAAGAAATCAGGGAAAAGTACTTTCAACTTATTATGGACAAGCTTGAAGATTTTACCGGAGAAAATATTCGAGATCACATTGTTGCAAAACGAAGCTATGCACATAATGACTTCATCTCTGATTACAATTCATTCAAAGGAAATGCTTACGGCTTAGCAAATACCTTAAGACAAACAGCAATTCTCAAGCCTTCATTGAAAAACAGGAAACTGAAAAACTTGTACTATACCGGACAATTGACTGTGCCCGGCCCTGGTGTACCACCTTCCCTGATTTCCGGTGAAGTCGTTGCAAAAGAAATAGCGAAGGATTTTTCTAATTTTGACCCGAAATGATGGATCTATTTTCCAGAACAGCTTTCGATTGCAGTGAACTCATCACTAAAGCGTATAGTACTTCCTTTTCCCTCGGTATTAGAACGTTGAACAAAAAATATCACGGTCCAATTTATGCCATCTATGGGTTCGTTCGATATGCAGATGAGATCGTGGATACTTTCCATGATCACGACAAACAAGACTTGCTCAAGAGATTCAAAGCTGACACCTACCAGGCAATTGAGGAAAAGATTAGCTTGAACCCAGTACTACATTCCTTCCAACAAATAGTGAACGAATACCAAATCGATACCAAGCTTATTGATGCCTTCTTATATAGCATGGAAATGGATCTCGATAAAAAATCCTACAAAGATGAAGATTACAAGACCTATATATATGGTAGTGCTGAAGTGGTAGGACTGATGTGTCTCAAAGTTTTTTGTGATGGAGATGAAGCTGAATATCAAAAACTACTCACTCCAGCAAGACATCTTGGATCTGCTTTTCAGAAAGTGAATTTTTTAAGGGACATCAAAAGTGATTTCGACGAAAGAGGTCGTGTCTACTTCCCGGATGTCGATTTTAACAATTTCACCAGCGAAGACAAAAAAGCAATTGAAAAAGATATTAAAGCAGACTTTAAAGCTTCCCTGATTGGAATCAAAGCATTACCAAAAGATGCACGAGCTGGGGTTTACCTCGCATACATTTATTACACAGCTCTTTTCAAGAAAATTACTGGCCTGTCTCATACACGAATCAAGACCGAACGGATTCGGGTTCCCGACCTTAATAAGTTATTGCTTTTGATTCGTTGTTACTTCCTTCACAAGCTCAATATGATTGTTTGATGCAGTGGCTCTATTTCATATTGCTGGGTGGCTCAGTCCTTTTTCCGCTGGCATGGTCATTTGAGAAACGAGTGACCTATTATAAAAAATGGAAATACCTATTCCCTGCAATCATTCTAACTGCTTTGTTCTTTTTGATATGGGATGAATTGTTCACACAAAGAGACGTTTGGGGATTTAATGATACCTATATCACTGGTTTAAAAATTGGAAGCCTTCCTTTGGAGGAAATTCTGTTCTTTGTCATCATCCCTTTCAGTTGTGTTTTCATCTATGAATGTGTTGGGTATTTCCTACCAGGAAATAAAGCTTACAAAAACATTAGGGCGTTCACCTACACACTCGGTGGTATTCTTTTAATCCTGGCCCTAATTAACACATCACGTAGCTACACCTTTTGGAATTTTCTTTTTACGGGAATACTCCTGATTTTTATCGGCTATAAAAACCCAGCTTGGCTTTCCAAATTCTGGATAGCCTACTTGTATCACTTGATACCATTTTTTGTAGTAAACGGAATTCTGACAGGTTCCTTCATAGAAGAACAAGTTGTTTGGTACAACAATGCGGAGAACTTTGGTGTTAGGTTATTTACAATACCGATTGAAGACACGATGTATTCATTATTGCTTTTGCTGATGAATATCAGTTATTATGAATTTTTTAAAACGAAATTTGCAAAATGACAATTGCAATTAATATCCTATTAGTGATCGTCACCTTCTTTTTCATGGAGGGAGTAGCTTGGTTCACGCATAAATATATTATGCATGGATTTCTATGGAGCTGGCATAGATCTCACCACAAAGTTCATGGGCATGCCCTTGAGATGAATGATCTGTTCGCCGTGGTATTTAGTATACCTTCCATTGTTTGCATTTACCTGGGCTATGGCAGTTCCCAATTGAATTGGCTGATGTATATCGGGATCGGAATTTTCTGCTACGGTGTGTTCTATTTCATCTTTCATGACATCATCGTACACCGTAGAATCAAGATTCCATTCAAGGCAAGAAGCAAATACATGAAGCGAATCATGAATGCACATTATGTCCATCACGAGAAGCATACAAAAGAAGATGGTGAATCATTTGGATTCCTGTATGCGTCAAAAAAATATTCGAAATAAGTAAACCGTTTCTCATAATTTTTGAAGTCAATCCTAAGAATTGAAATCAAAAATTGGTAATTTCGGAAATCATTAAGAGCTGGCTTGTTAAGATTAACCGACAAAAACAAGCAAACGTATGGCAGACCAGAAAAAAGACGAAGAGTGGGGCTCGATCAAAGGATTTTCCAACTACGAGATATCCAACAGAGGTAAAATCAGAAGTAAAACAAGGAAAGTTTGGCACAAAGGGAGCAAAACCCACATGAAACTTCGTGGGAAAATAATGCGCCAAAGATGGAATAAGATCTGTAAGTGTTATTTCCTTGACTTGATTGACGACAATAAAAAGCGAAGAACTGTCTACCCACACAAGGAGACAGCAAAATGCTTTGTACCTACGAAGGATAAGTCGAAGACAATGATTGTTCACAAGGATAACAATCCAAGAAACAATTACTTCGAGAATCTTCAGTGGATGACAAAGTCCGAGCACATGAAATGGCAATTTGAAGTTGGCAACAAGAACAACTTCAAAGTCTGGAAGACTCGTAAGAAGAGATATTCCAATGGGTTTAAGCCTGGAACAGTTCTTCCGGGAAGACCCAGGAAAAAAGCTGCAAAAGCTTAACGAAACTTTGAGTGAGATCAAATAAAAAAGGGGTTATACAACCCCTTTTTTTATATCGATAACTTTATTACTTATTCAGCGGAAGGTTCTACGTGAATAAACGATCTGTTCTTGTATCCTTTTTGAAATCTTACAACACCGTCAGTCAAGGCAAAAATAGTGTGATCCTTTCCAAGGCCTACGTTATTACCCGGATGGTGCTTTGTTCCTCTTTGCCGGACAATGATATTTCCTGCAATTACTTTCTGACCTCCGTAAATTTTTACGCCAAGTCGTTTACTTTCTGATTCTCTACCGTTATTGGAACTACCGGCTCCTTTCTTGTGTGCCATGAGATCTTATCCTTTTATGTCTTCTATCAAAATTTTAGAGAACTGCTGCCTGTGGCCGTTCTTTACTTTGTAGCCTTATCTTCTTTTCTTTTTGAAGACCACTACTTTGTCATCCTTCACGTGTTCAAGTATTTTACCTGAAACCTTTGCCCCTTTAACGGTAGGTGCACCAACCTTCACTTTACCAGCATCATCAACAAGCAATACTTTATCAAAATTCACTTTTGATCCTTCCTTTGCATCTTGCAATGGAGCGTAAAGAAACTTGTTTTTTTCAACCTTAAACTGCTTGCCCGCAATGTCTACTATAACGTACATTTTATCTTCTTTTGAAAAAAGGATTGCAAAGATATGCTTTAGGATCTAATATTCAAACACTGTTCTCATGAAATAATGAATAAAAACTTTTTTGATTTTTTTTTATCTTTTTTTTACCCCCAAATCTCGCTAAAATCATACAAGTTTTTATTACAAACCCACTCCCTAAATTGTTTTATTTCAATCATTTATGAATCGAATTTAGCACTTGATAATCACGGTCTCTGACCCGTAATAACCGCTTGGAATTTCGGCTCATTTTGAACAGATTTGTAGACAAGCGGCCAGAAAAATTAAACCACTTTTCAGGGGCTGTATCCCTTAACGGTAAAGTTTTAAAAAACGCGCAAAAAGTGCGGTAGGGGAGTATTTTTTGTTTTTAAAAAAAGAAAAGCTAGAGTAGATGAGCGAATCACCTGTACAATTAGAAGAACCAATCTTAAAAGAGAATAAAGACCGGTTCGTAATATTCCCCATACAACATGACGACATCTGGCAATTCTATAAAAAAGCAGAAGCAAGTTTCTGGACCGCAGAAGAAATTGATCTTAGCCAGGATCTGAAAGACTGGTCTGATACCATGAGCGATGATGAAAAACATTTCATCAAACATGTGTTGGCTTTTTTCGCAGCAAGCGATGGCATTGTTAATGAAAATTTAGCTGAGAATTTTGTTTCGGAAGTTCAGTA
>JANQST010000194.1 GCA_028279155.1 Cyclobacteriaceae bacterium | reverse complement strand
CCTTTAAACACGGTGAAAATGGAAAAATCCGCCTAATCGGCCTTCGTACGGAATAGGTCACATGGCGTCATACACCAAGTTCACCATTTCTCCTAGTTTGGATGGCTGTAGCCAGCGTGTAACAATGACCATATCTGCTTCCTGATCCACAACAATGTAGTTTCCACCAAATCCAGCAGCATAGTAAACATGTCCCGGAACATCATCGCCTAAGTTTCTAGGACCTTTATTCAACCACCACATGTATCCGTAACTCTCAAAAGCCTTAGCTGGAGTCTGGATCATTTGCGTCCAATTTTCGGAGATCAACTGTTTCCCTTCCCATTTCCCTTTTCTGGCGAATAATAATCCAAATCGGGCATGATCTTGTGCACTAATAAAAACACCTCCGCCATGATGTCCACCGCCACTAACCGATTGCATTTTTACACCGTCTATTACAGTCCAGGTATTGTCATAGCCATACCATCTCCAGGTTGTGCTTGCTCCTATCGGGTCCATGATTCTTTCTTTCAATACTTGCGGCAATGGACGCCTCCACACCTGCAGAGCTGAGTAAGCCAGAACATTCACCCGAACATCATTGTACTTGTAGCTTGTCCCCGGCTCCTTAAGTTCCCTATACCGCATATCATCAAGCTTATGGTCCCGGGAAGGTCTGTCGGTCCAATCGTACAATCCAAACAACGCCCCGGACCAATCGGAAGTCTGCTGAAGCAGGTGTTCCCATGTAATCTTAGAATTATGTTCGCCTTCAAACGTTCCGTCCCAAACGTATTGATCAACTTTATCCTGAACAGATCGGATTAGGCCATCATCCAATGCCAAACCAACAGTTGTAGATAAATAACTTTTCGTCACACTAAAGGTCATATCCACACGGTCAATATCTCCCCACTGAGCCACGATATATCCGTCTTTTATAATCATACCAGCTGGTCCGCCGCGTTTTTTCGTTGGGCCTTGAACATCATGATATGGCTCTCGCTGAAAGCCTTCAAGGATCGCCATCCGAAGATCTTTATGCCCCGAATATTCATTTGCCTCAGCAAAGTCAACTGCTTCTTGCAATTTATTGGCATTGAAACCTAGTTCCTTTGCATCCTTCGACTGCCAATCGGTTCTGGACGGATAATAGGTTTGAGCAGTAACAAAAAAAGAAACGACAATAAAAAGTGCGGGCAATGATCTTCTTAACATTTCAGTAGTTGGGTTAATGAGTGATGCTAAGATACTTTTATTTAGAATTCGGCAGGGGTTTGACAAGCCTGATTTTTCTCAATTGAAGCCGGCCTTACATTTCAGCGAATAATATCCGTAGAAAGTGCTTTTTGTTTAAACCTTCGATTAAGCATTGGATACAATAAAACGGAAGCAAGGATCAAGCCTGTACCAATGTAAAATCCAACGGTCATTTTTTCACTTTCTCCAAAGATGATAAGGGCCAAAATGATACCGTATATTGGTTCGAGATTGATTGTAAGGTTTATTGAAAATGCTGATATTCTTTTCATTAACTCAACAGAAATAGAATACGCATAGACAGTGCAGAAAACCGCGAGAATACTTAAGAAAACAAAATCCAGCACTGTTCCGGAGAGGTGCAACTTATCAGTAAAGGTCCTGGTGTAAATAGGAAAAAACAACCCAATGGAAACCCAGGCTCCGATCATTTCATAAAAGGTGATGACGTAAGGATCGTATTTCGTTGAAAGCTTGGCATTAATAACAGAAAATAATGAACAGAGGATTGCTGATAAAATAGCGACAGATAGACCCAGGAAGTAGTTGAATTCAGTATTGAAGATCACGACAATGCCTACGATCGCGATCACACCCAGGATCAACTCATAACCTTTGACTTTTCTTCCCATAGACAGCGGCTCTATTATAGCCGTCCAAAGGGAGCAGGTAGCAAAACCGGCAAGTGAAATAGAAACGTTGGAAATTCTTGCTGACAAAAAGAAAGTGACCCAATGAGCTGCAATGAGAAATCCTGTTCCCATTATTATCCAAAAATCGCTACGCTTTCCGATCCGAAAACCTACACCTCTTGCCTTGATGACAAGGTAAAGGCCTAGCGCTGAGAACAGTGTACGATAAAAAACCAGCTCTACAGTAGGCATAGTGATCAATAGCCCTAGGATGGCTGAAAACCCCCAGATGAGGACAATGAAGTGTAGATGTAAATAGTCTTTGGTTTCCCTGGTCATCTTGGGACAGTCTTATAAAGGACCAATCCAACAACAGAGAATATAATATTCGGTATCCAGACGGCAACAAGGATATTCATGGAACCTGCTTCTGCAATTGATTTTGCGAGGATAAACGTGATGATAAAGGCAAAAGCAATCAAAAAACCTAAGGCTATTTGGAATCCAGTACCCTGCCTGGTTTTTCGTGCCGAAACAATCACCCCGATGAACATGAGGACCAACACCGTAAAGGGCTGCATGTATCGAATGTATTTTTCAATTCGATAGAGGTTCACATCATCTGCTCCTCTTGATTGCTGGAGTTTGATGTATGCGTTAAGTTCTGTCAGGGTCATTGTTTCCTGGTGTCGGTGCTTACTCGCGAAATCACTTGGAGACAAGTTCAGCAGTGTATCCAATTGCTTACCCTCCTCTATGAGTTCCTCGTTGTCTAAAATGGTCCTCTTTTGCCAATTTTTGAGTATCCAAAAACCGGTAGTGTCCCATTTGATTTGACGAGCATTAATTTTTTCTACCAATTGTTGATCCCTAATACGCTCCAAGGTAACCACATTACCTATGTCTCGACGATTGTCATAACGAAACAGGTAAATGTATCCCTCCTCACCTATTTTGAAATGAACATGTTTTCCGGCATAGTAAAAAGGATCTTTCAAATACTCCAGTTCGAAGGATATTCTAAATTTATTGGCGTCAGGTATGATATAGGAATTCAAATAAAAGCTGGCAGCTCCAAACATTAGTCCACCAAATAGGTAAGGAAGCATGAATCTTCTAAAACTGACACCGCTGGCCAAAATCGCTACGATCTCAGTTTTTGCTGCAAGCTTAGCAGTGACAAAGACTGTAGTTATAAAGACTGTTATTGGAGTTAAAAGACTGGCGATGTATGGAATAAAACTCAGGTAGTATTCAAAAATCAGTTCCCCGCTCACCTCATTTTTAATGAAATCATCATTTTTCTCCGTGAAATCAATCACACAAATGATCAATTCAAGGAGCCCAACCACAAACACGAAAGTGATTAGTAGTTTCTTTAATATGTACCAATCCAGCTTTTTCACAACCTCTGGGAAATTGTATCAATTATTCCATTCTTCCAACTGGCGAAATTATCATTTAATATCTGTTTTCTTGCTTCACCCACCAGCCAGAGGTAGAAGCTCAGGTTTTGAATACTCGCAATTTGTGCGCCAAGTATTTCATTACTGATTGTTAAATGCCGCAAATATGCTTTTGAATAGAAGGTGCTAACATATCCGCTTAAACCTTTATCTATTTCAGAAAGATCATTTTTCCACTTTTCGTTCCTGATATTGATAATTCCTTCGGTGGTATAAATCATGCCATTTCGCGCATTCCTGGTAGGCATCA
Organism: Cyclobacteriaceae bacterium; assembly: GCA_028279155.1. Taxonomy (GTDB): domain Bacteria; phylum Bacteroidota; class Bacteroidia; order Cytophagales; family Cyclobacteriaceae; genus Ekhidna. Next base: position 7,865 of record JANQST010000194.1, on the reverse strand, counting down.
CACAGTCGAACATGTCCACACCTAATGAAATGCATTCCAAAATGTTTGCTGGTGTGCCCACCCCCATTAAATAACGGGGCTTGTCCTGCGGGAGAATTTTGCATACCAGATCCGTCATTTCATACATGTCTTCCGCTGGCTCTCCTACGGATAGTCCACCGATGGCATTCCCGTCACGATTAGTCTTCGATATATACTCGGCAGATTGGGTCCGAAGATCAGGATAGGTACTACCCTGAACAATTGGGAAAAGTGTTTGATTGTATCCGTATTTTGATTCCGTGTTATCAAATCGATCGATGCAACGATCCAGCCAACGATGGGTCATATGCATCGAGCGTTCTGCATAGTCGTACTCACAAGGATATGGCGTGCATTCATCAAAGGCCATCATGATATCTGCGCCAATGATCCGCTGAGTATCCATTACATTTTCGGGAGTGAAGGTATGCCTGGAACCATCAATGTGCGATTGAAATTTGACTCCCTCCTCTACTATTTTCCTGCTATCAGCCAGTGAGTATACCTGATAACCACCACTATCAGTAAGGATTGGTCGTTCCCATCCGTTGAATTTATGTAGTCCACCCGCAAGCTCGATCAAGTCGAGGCCAGGGCGCATATACAGGTGGTAGGTATTCCCCAGGATGATTTTAGCAGAAATATCATCAATCAATTCTCGTTGATGTACTGCTTTTACCGTTCCAGCGGTGCCAACAGGCATAAAGATCGGAGTTGGAATTTCTCCATGATCTGTCTTTATTGTGCCTGCTCTTGCACCTGATTTACTATCCTTGTGATCCAGGTCGAAGTTCATGGAGCGCAAAAATACGGCTAAAGAAGAATGATTTTTAGTATTTGGATAACAGCGATCAGTATTCAGGTAGGAATTACGATTCTTCTTGCTATTCAGTTCTTTAGGTACAAAAAAAGAACTCTTGAAGATGAGGTCTCCATTTCCATTGTGATTGCCGCCCACAATGAACTTCTAAATCTTAAAGCACTTATTCCTGAATTGCTCAAACAGACGTATGAGAAATTCGACGTGATCATTGCATTAGATCGATGTAGTGATGGCAGTGAAGAATTTCTCGATTCCCTGGATCAACCCAAGCTCCGGGTCTTAGAAATAACAGAAACTCCAATAGGATGGGATCATAAGAAACATGCACTAACAATGGGAATAGAAACATCAACCAATGACTGGGTTGTTTTGACTGACGCGGATTGTACTCCCTTTTCAACAAAATGGCTGGAACATTTAAATAGTCGAATCGATCTTGAAACCAAGATTGTCCTTGGTTATTCGCCTTATACTTCAAATGGCTCATTTCTTCAAGATTTCATTCAATACGAAGGGTTTATAACAGCCTTCAATTATTTGTCATTTGCCCTACTAGGCAAACCTTATATGGGAGTAGGTAGAAACCTTGGAATTAATCGGTCCTTTTTCATGGAAACTGGTGGTTATTCAGAATTCGGGTCAATACTAGGTGGTGATGATGATCTCTTCATTCAAAAAAACGCATCGGCTCACAATACCCGGGTTTTGATTGGTAAAGAGTCTTTAATGACCACAAAACCAAAAAATAATTGGCAAGACTATATTCATCAAAAAACGAGGCATCTTTCTGTCGGAAGTAACTATTCAACAGTTGACAAGGTCTCTCATTTGCTGTTCAATGGATCATTATTGCTTTCATGGGCACCGATCCCACTGTTTTCTTGGGAAAAAGTCACACTGATTATATTATTTTATCTTATTGTTAAGTGGATCGGATATAGATTTGCCCACAGCAAAATGGGAGTTGGGTTCAACTATATCTGGCTTCCTCTCGTTGACCTTATGTACGCAATTTTTTTACCAATCATTGCAATCAGGTCAAAACTTGTAAAGGACATTAGATGGAAGAACTGAACCGTCAATTTTCGGATAAAGCACTACGCGATTTTAAGCTCATTGATCTTGCCACGCAAGGCAATGACGATTCTGCTTATGCTGAATTGATGGAACGCTACAAGAAGCCCGTCTATCATATGATCCTGAAAATGGTCCGGAATGTAGATGACGCAGAAGACCTGACCATCGAAGCTTTTGCGAAAGCATTTAAAAACCTTGGACGCTTCAAGAAAGACTATACGTTTAGTACCTGGCTTTTTAGGATTGCAACCAACAATGCAATCGATTTTATCCGAAAAAAGAAACTCGACACATACAGTCTCAATAGTTCCTTTACAGATGATAGCGGTGACTCAGTGAACATTGATGTACAGGATAAAAACCTCACCCCTGATGAGGAAACAATCAAGGGACAAAAAATTGAGTTGGTTCGAATGTTCGTTACCAAGCTCCCTGCAAAATATCAGCGGCTGGTAAAACTCCGATACTTCGATGAACTCTCTTATGACGAGATTGCAAAAGAGATCGAAGCTCCGCTTGGAACAGTAAAAGCTCAGCTTCACCGTGCACGGGAACTCATGTATGAGTTGGTAAAAGATAAAAAATCGCACATCTGATTTGGATGTCGATATTATCTATAAGTACTTCCCTTCCCTTTCTGACAGTCAGAAAAATCAGTTAGAGCAACTGTACTCCCTCTATTCAGATTGGAACAGTAAAATCAATGTGATAAGCAGAAAGGATATTGACCAACTGTATTTGAGACATGTCTTGCATAGCCTGGCAATTGCTAAAATCATCACATTTAAAAAGGGGACAAAAGTGCTGGACATTGGAACAGGTGGTGGATTTCCAGGGATACCGTTGGCGATACTTTTTCCTGAATGTTCTTTTCATCTTGTTGATTCTATTGGAAAGAAGATCAAAGTGGTTCAGGAAGTTACTAATTCAATAGGTTTAGAAAATCTGACAGCAGAACATCAACGAGCTGAGAAAGTAAAAGGTCAATTTGACTTTGTGGTTTCAAGAGCTGTGGCAAGAACAAAAATTCTTTTTCAGTGGACACATCAGAAAATTCACTCCAATAATTCAAATGAATTAGAAAATGGATTTCTCCTGCTCAAAGGGGGTGATCTTGCTAAAGAAATGAAAGAATTTGGGAGACCTTATATAGAACGAGCTCTTTCTGAGTTTTATGAAGAAGATTTCTTTGAGACCAAAAAGATCATTTACTTACCGAAGTAATAAATGGCATTTTCAACCTTCTTTCTTTTGGAAAAAGAAATTAAACCCGAAAGCCATTCCAAATATTTTCGTGTTCTTCAAATCCCCTGAACCTATTGAATATCCCATACTTAACTCTAGAGCTAAGCTATCTCCTATCCAAATTGGAACTCCTGCTTCAAATGAAAGTAAACCTCCTTTATCAGTAGAATCTCTAATAAACGATGAGGAAGATTCAAATTTTGTTGACAATGCAGCATAACCTACTCCCACAAAGAAACTGTTATTAACGCCAGGATACAGGCGGGTAAATGGTCCAACCGCCGTTGATGAAGTTTTGGAATCGCCGATACTTGAGCTTGAAACTAAGAGATTTAAACCAAAGGCAAAATGATCTCCCACAAATGGCGCTACCCCAAGATCAAAATTGAAATTGTTCTGATTATCGTCACTTCCATCGATACTAGTGGAAGTGAAGCCTAGATTGCTAGAAGCACCTAGAAGTACTGTACCTTGATCCGTTTGTGCATTTGCAAATCCAAAAACCAAAATCATTGTTAAAGAATAGAGTAGCTTTTTCATTGTATAGTATGTTTTAAATTGAAATATTAGGCAATATGTTATTATCAATAGATAAGTGATAGTTTTCCTAAAATAGTACTTTATTCTTAATGAAGTCCATCTTAATTATTTTCCTAACAAATAATGGAACCCATTAGATATCAAAAAATGACAACTATTTTATTTTAAGGTTTCTTGGAAAAGCTTACCTCCAATTCAATGATCCATTTTCAGCACAAGCAGTATTTGGAGCCTTATAACCCTTTGCAACAAAATCTTCCACCATATCAAAAAAGCAAGAGTTAAAGGTGCTGTGTCCATCGTATGGAAACTCAACCAAAGTTGCGTTAGGTAGGTACTCCATTACGTTTCTTGCATTGGAAATCGGAGTAATTGGATCAAAAAGTCCGTTGGTAATTAGCATTGGAGTTTTAACTTTTACTCGCTTATTTTCAATTGGTTTCGATCGATGAGGGTGCCATTCATTTAATACTCGCTGATCTGTAGCAAAAAAGGCTGGTCCAGGTTGTAAATGCGGATAATTTGAAAGTCTCTTTTCAATACTATTTTCTTCATTAAACTGTACTTCTTCGTTGGCTTGCACAGACCAGTAAGTAGCTGCATTGATAATTGCCAGTCTTGCTCCTGTGCTATTGATCGATCTTTCTATTACACTGGTTTCTTCGCTCCCCAATGCCTTAATGAATGCTGGCACCTGCTGAATCGTGGAACGGCCGTATAACATCTGATGGATAAGTAAAAGGGCATCTTGTGCATTAATCACAAAGTCATTTCCCCGATAGCTAACTGTTTTTGGTTCAGATCTCAATTTTTCAATTGAAGATTGAAACATTGATTTGAGCTCGGGATACGCTCTCTCGCAATCGGGATTATTTTTGCAGGAAGTAAACAGGTATTCTATAGAACCATCCAATCCCCGAAGAAAGCCTTCATAGATATTCACTTCCAGCGGGAAAAGCCCCATGAAAATTGCTGCTTCGGCTGCTTTGTATTCTCTCAAATAAGTTAAACCCAGGCGGGTACCATAAGAGCCTCCAAGTAAAATCCATTTGTCAATTCCCAAATGCTCACGCAATGCCTCAACATCAGCAGCATTTTCCATACTATTGTATCCTGCGAGATCCACATCGTTAGCGACCAGTTCTTCCCTACATCGCTCACACAATTCAATCGTACCTTCATACTCTTCCTCCACCGTCAGGTCTCTTCCCAGCAGATTCATAAATTCGATACCAATATCCTGGCAAAAAGCTTCTGAACTTCCTGTTCCTCTTGCGTCAAAAAGGATGATATCATGATTTTTCCTAAGCGGACTATTGGAGAAGAAGTTTTGCATGGGTAGCGAACTACCTCCAGGACCGCCCTGTAGAAATATTATTGGCGGATATTCTGAATTTCCAGATTTAGGAATGTACACATATGAAATAGCGATTTCACGCGAATCCGGATTGTTTCTATTCTCAGGAACCACGAGCTTTCCGTATTCAATTTCAGTTCTCGGTATTCCTGAGGAGGAACAACCGCCAGTTATCACAAAAGCGATTAGTAGGATTCCAATGCTGAATTTCATATCAAGACTTTTAACGGTGAGAATATACGAACTATCCCGAGTCAAATTATAAGCTTTTATTTAGGCGGTAATGAATGCCACTGTCTTCAGTGTAGCATGAGTTCGAAGCTAACCATCTCATTAACAGTGTCTTGAATAGCTGTTGTCATTCAAATTTCTTAACTTAACTAGTCAACCAAACACCAAAATCATGAAAAAATTACTCATTCTGTGCACTGCTGTATTGTTCTGTTGTCAGTCGCCGCAACCTGAACAATCAGAAGAAGATACTGGTAACGTTGAAGTCAGCTCACGAGCGGATGAATACAAGCAAGCTTTTGACCAGTTGTATAATGCGCTTATGGCATCAGATAGTGCGGGTGCCGCTGCAGCTGTGTCGGCTGATTTCTTGTCATATTATATGTTTTCTGACATAGATACCGTTGATCTCCAGACGGAAATTCAAAATTGGATAGATGTAGGAACCAGAAGATTAAATCAGTCCATTGAAACAATTGCCTATACTGCACTTACAGTCAAGGAAGGTGATTATGTAGGAGATTGGCTCCAAGTTTGGGGAATGTATAGTGCAACTGAAGCAGGCGTAGACCTTTCAAATCCATTTTTCGCGAATGCGCGAATGCGGGATGGAAAACCGGCTGAAATGATTCTGTATTTTGATCGATTAGGGTATTATCAAAAACTTGGGTTCGAGTTAACCGCTCAAGAAGGAAATTAATTCCCACCATTGGCAAAGCCCGTTTCCTTTGAGATGGGTTTTGTTAATTCGCCTTCTGAATCATGCTTTAGCCAACTGCTCCTCAGACTTCTCAGCGTATTTCCCCTTAGATTTTCTAACCTTAGCCGCAACCACTTTGTATTCCGGGCATTTCGCCTCAGAGTCATGAACATCACTAGTGATTAGGTTGACCATGATCTCAGGGAAGTGGAACGTAGTACTCATTACACCTGGCTTCACTTCTTCCGTAACCTTGGCTTTGATATCTACCTTACCTCTTGCTGAGGTAACACACACCATATCTCCGTCATCGATCTTATTGTCCTTTGCATCCTTTGGATTGATTAATAGAACATCTTCGGTTAGAATATCAACATTGTTCGTTCTTCGTGTCATCGCGCCACAGTTGTAATGCTCCAACTCACGATTTGTGGTTATGATGTACGGATATTCATCTCCGTGCTCCTCTATCTCAGCAGACTCAGCCCAATCGAAGTAGGTAATCTTGCCTTTTCCACGCTTAAACTGTTCCGTATGAATGATCTCTGTACTTGATCCATCTTCTGGCACCGGCCACTGCAAACCGTTTTTACCCAATCTGTCCCATTTAATCCCTTTGAAGAAAGGAACAATCTGAGAAATTTCTTCTAGCATGGTGTCAGGAGCATAGTCAGGTTGATCGTAGCCCATTCTTCTCATCATATCCACAATGATCTGCCCATCCGGCTTGGTTCCCTCCAATGGCTCTACCACTTTGTTCACTTTCTGTACTCTTCGCTCGCCGTTTGTGAACGTGCCGGATTTCTCCAAAAATGAAGCTCCTGGTAAAATCACATCAGCAAGCATTGCCGTTTCCGTCATAAACAATTCTTGAACAATCAACATGTCCAGATTGGTCAAAGCTCTTTTGACCTTGTCGGTATTAGGATCCGTCTGTACCACATCTTCCCCAATGATCCAAAGTGCTTTTAAATCACCAGCAATTGCTGCATCGAACATTTCCGGGATCTTGTATCCTATGTGCTGAGGCAGCTCAGCTCCATAAAACTCCTGGTATTGATTGTGAACATTTGGATCGGTAACATCTAGATATCCCGCCCCCTGATGGGGCTGTGCCCCCATGTCTGCTGCTCCCTGAACATTGTTTTGTCCACGAAGTGGATTTACTCCTACACCTCTCCTACCAATATTTCCTGTTACCATCGCCAGGTCTGCAATCTGCTGAACGGTGAATGTTCCTTGAGAATGTTCTGTAACTCCTAATCCGTGGAATGACATGGCATTTGGAGCCGTGGCATAGCATATCGCAGCTTCTCTTACAAGCTCACGATCAACGCTGGTCACATTTTCCATTTTCTCCACATCCAGTTCTTTGTTCTTGGCAACAAAATCGTCATACCCTTCCGTACGGTTCGCAATGAACTCCTTATCTGCAAGATCTTCCGTAACAATGTAGTAGAGCAGCATATTCAACAAAGCCACGTTTGTTCCCGGTCTAAGCTGTAAATGATAATCAGCGTACTTGGCCAATTCGATTTCTCGCGGATCGATCACAATCATTTTGGTTCCCTTCATCGCAGCCTGCTTGATCCTTGCGCCAGTCACGGGGTGAGCGGCTGTTGGGTTTGCCCCAATAACCATCATGCAATCGGTATATTCAATGTCTACGACCGAATTTGTTGCAGCACCTGTTCCAAACGAACGCTGCATTCCCAATGCAGTCGGAGAATGACACACACGCGCACAACAGTCAATATTATTTGACCCGATCACTGCACGAATAAATTTCTGCATGAGGTAATTCTCCTCGTTTGGTGTTCGTGCTGAAGAAATTCCAGCGATAGCGTCAGCGCCATTCTCATCACGAATCT
>JANQST010000189.1 GCA_028279155.1 Cyclobacteriaceae bacterium | reverse complement strand
TTGCTGATCAAAGTGATGGCGACTCCACTTGTTTTGGCTCTCGCTGTTCTTCCGATCCGATGAACATAGTCTGCTGCATCGTTAGGAACATCAAAATTGATCACTAGGTTGATGTCTTTGATGTCGATACCACGGCTAAGAACATCTGTGGCAACAAGTATTCGTAATTTTTTTGCTCTGAATTTGAGAAGGATTGCTTCACGTTCTTCTTGCTCAAGCATTGAAGAAATACCTTTTGCATCAAGCCCGGCTTTTTTCAATCCTTTTACTATATCGGAGACCTTTCTTTTTGTCGAGGTAAAAACAAGGATGCTTTCAAAATCAGTATACCTGGCGATCAGCTTGCTTATCAATTCAATTTTGAACGGTTCCTGGACCCGATAGGCTTCCTGACTGATATTTTCGGAAGGTTTAGCAATTTCTAATGTGATCCTGGTTGGATCTTTTAGAATGCTCTTTGCAAGCTTTTGAATTTTGGGTGCCATGGTGGCACTGAACATTGACGTTTGCTCCAGGTTGGGTAGAAAAGTTATGATCTTTTTAATATCATCATAAAAATTCATGTCCAACATCCTGTCAGCCTCATCCAATATTAAATGAGAAACCTCATCAAACTTGACATAACCAAGATTCAGGTGAGAGATTAGCTTGCCAGGAGTGGCTACCACAATGTTGCTTCCTTGGGTGAGTGCTTTTTTCTGTTGTGCGAAATCCTGACCATCACCACCACCATAGATAGCAATAGAATGAACAGGAAGGAAATAGGAAAATCCTTCTATTTGCTGATCAATTTGAATAGCCAGCTCTCGTGTTGGAACAACAATTAGCACTTTTACTTCTTCACTGGGATTATTTGCTAGGTAATTCAGAATTGGAATTACAAAAGCAGCAGTCTTCCCGGTACCTGTTTGTGCGCATGCAATCAGATCCTTTCCGTTTAAGATGGCTGGAATCGCTTGTTCCTGAATGGGTGTAGCTTCTGAGAAGCCCATATGAGAAATGGCTTCAGAAAGTTCTGTATTCAATTTGAACTCATCAAAATTCATCGGCGGCAAAGATGGTGAATGAGTAATTGAATATTGCATGAAATAAAAAAATCTCTTGTGAACACAAGAGATCTTAAAATAAGAGGCTAGTATTTTGTCAGCTTAGCCAGCCATTTGAGATTCCTTTTTTAGCAACATAGACCAATCCAATGCCTATGAGGATAATCATGATTGGCATCACTATGCCTCCTGGACCAAAGGCATCTGTGGATCCACTCATGAAGAAAGCATACGTCATTTGTGCCAGTATACCAATAAGAGAAACCACTAAAACTGTATAGGCCAATTTCTTCTTTATTAGTAGTAGGACGCTTCCTATTGTGCCACCAAATACTGCTATAGCAAAGGCAGCTGTTACCCAAGCTGGGTATTCAATGCTATACATGGCTTGTTCAGCCTCTGGTAAGGAAGCCAATTTATCAGGCGTCATGTAGGCCTGATCAAGATAGGCTTTAATTCCCATTCCGTTCCAGACAACGGCAACCGCGCTTACTATCCAGAACCAAACAGGGGGTTTTACAGATTCATTTGTCATAATGTTAGGTTATTGTTTGAAATAAAGATACTGAATCACACGTATAAGACATTTATTCACTGTTCGACTTTAGATGAAATAACATTCTTTTTATATTCCCGCTATGAAATTTTCGATCACTGTATTTCTCTTGCTCTGCATTGTATATGTGGAAGGTCAAACGCTCAAACCTGGGAAGTGGACCGGGGAGATTGCCTATACAAAACATAATGTTCCATTTCAATTCGAAGTAATTCCTACCGGTGAAGAGATTCCGGAAATCATATTTGTAAATGGTCGTGAGAGAAGATCGGTGAAGAATGCAACAATCAAGGGGGACAGCATTTTTATCCCGCTCGATCCTTTTGATGTGACCATTAAGGCAAAATTTGGTGCAATGTCGCTCACAGGAGTCTACATCAAACATTACAGAAATGCCAGTATGCCATTGAAGGCGAGATTTGGCGGAGTAAGATTCGCCAAGAAAAGTACGCGCAATTCTGCGCGAATTGAGGAAAAATGGAAAATGACATTCAGTCCAAATTCGTCATCGATGAGCGATGGTGTTGGTCTTTTCAAACAAATTGGAGATCGGGTAACTGGAACGGTTATCTCAGAAACAAGTGACTATCGGTATTTTGATGGCATTATCGATGGCGATTCCATTAAGCTCTCTTCTTTTGATGGGGCTCACGCCTTTATGATTTTAGGTAAGAAAACGGCAGCAAAAAAGTGGGAGGGGGAAATTGTTTTTGACCGGAACTATACAGAATCATGGATTGCAGAGTTTGATCCTAATGCTGAAATAACAGATCCTTTTGAAATAGTCAAAATTGATGAAGGTACACACAAACCCTATTATGACCTGTTGGGGGCTGGGAGCGGTAAAAATTCAATCGATCCTTCAAAATACGATGGAAAAGTGTTACTGGTCCAGTTGTTTGGTACATGGTGTCCCAATAGTCATGATCAAACTCGATATTTAGTGAATTGGTACAATAAGAATAGTGACAAAGAAGTTGAAATACTTGCTTCGTCCTATGAGGCCAACTATTCACAGGACTATGGATTACAGCGATTGGCCCAATACAAAGAGGTGAACAGTATTCCGTATGACTTGGTACTTGGTGGACGATTGAGCAAGACAGGAGCAGCTATGTCACTACCATTCACGGATAGGATCAAGGCATTTCCTACATTGGTGTTCGTAGATAAAAAGGGATATGTACGATATGTACACAGTTATTTTAATGGTCCAGCCACGGGAGAATACTATGATGCCTTTGATGAAAGGTTCAATCAAATTGTAGATGAGCTTTTAGCAGAATAGGATAATTCAAGACATTGAAGTAAATGATTCGGGATTAGGTAGACGTATCCTCTATTAGCTGGATCGCATCGTCTGAGATAAGAATCGCAAACTCTTCCTCGCTACTATTCAATGAGTTGTTGTGAATAACCCACTGATTAGTTACGGCCACCACCTGGCCTTTCCCATAATCACTTTCAACCATATCTCCGACTTGAATCCTCTTCATATCAATTCGGTCTTTTGGTTAGAAAACTAAGGCTGAAAGGTCGGAAAAAAAGTTTAAAAAGCGGCAAAAAAAAACAGGTATTGTCCTTCTTTTGTGAACCAGGCGATATTTGACTAGATATTAATCGTCAATTAGTTTGTCGCAGAAAATCCTCCATGTTGGGTACACGATAGTCCTGTCCTTGCTTACCCATTCGCCGGCCCAGTTAAAGCCATCGTTTGTTATATCTGAAAAGGTTATTCGATAATCTCCTTCCATTCCATTGGGAGCTTTAGAATCTCTAAACAAAACGATGTCCCCATTTTCTGTTTTACCACCTTCCCAGCTTGGAAATGTTGTGGTCGGACTTTTGTGAGAAAAAAAGTGGACATACCACCGGCTGCTGTCCGCAATAAATTGACGAATGCTTCCAGTGAATCCACCATCGGTTTTGAGTGTTTCATCTTGCACCGCCATTCCATTCATGATGTACTTAAATGTCCAGAGCATTGAAAGGGTATCAGCCCATGTTGTTTGGTCCAGACGTATCACAGATTTGCATTCGCACTGCCCAATTAAATCTGCATAATCGGCGACTTCTGGTGGCGCTTCAGGATTTAACTTCCCAAATGGAAGCTCATTTGATGCTGCATAATCATATTGACTAAACACACTGAACGAAATAAAAAGTAGTAATGGAGCTAAAAACTTCATATAATCTTTCTTTTTCGGAAAGAAAGGCTTCAAGAATGAAATTGACCAGAAGTTTGCAGTTAGCTCTAGTGGTTTTGCAGTGAGCTATAAAGAACTTTCCTTGATTCGGTTTTTTAGGGTTTTAATTCCAGATCTGGAAATTGGCAATTCTCGTTCGTTATGAAGGCGGACTGTGGAAGATTCGAAGTTGATTTGTTCAATGTAGTGAAGATTTAATAGTGCTCCCCGATGAATTCTTATGAAGCGAAATGGACTAAGTTGTTCTTCGAGCGCTTTCATACTTTTTCGCAGTGTATAAGACTGATGCTCGGTATGGATTCTTACGCAATAGTCATCTGCCTGGATCCAGATTATATCATTCAATGCGATCGGATTAACCTTGTTGCCGGTCTTTATACTTAAAAATGGTTCATCATTTCTCAGTTTGAAGTTCTCGACTAACTCCTTTGACGTCTGAGTAAGATTGACAATTTCTGCCTCTTGCGACTTCACCCTTAGCATTTGCAGGTGATTATTGAGTAGAATAACCATCATGCCGTAAGCCATAAAAAAGGTCAGTCCTTTTTGGAATGTAAAAAAGATATAATATTCCATGAACGCTTCGGATACATTCAGATCCTGATGCCATATAGAAATAAGTGTGACCAGAAAGATCGAAATTATTACTGCAAATACAGTTACTGGAAAAATTAGAATTAAACTCCTAAAACTCAGCCCTCCTCGTTTCACTTGCTTCCATACATATATCCCAAAAGGAATACCAATCAGCCCCCAAACGACCCACCTGATTGCATGCGATTTTAATAGATGGCCGAGAAGAATAGGTTGTGTACTTAGGTTAAATGTACTGATATAATAGTGTTGCTGTACTGTGTCAAACACAATCAGTCCAAGAATAAACATGATGATTAGAATACTGTTTCTTCTGGCCATCACTCTAATGAACAGGTTTTCATATGAAAAACCTAATCACCAGCAGAAATCTTCTACATGCCAACAAGGATGAAAGGTGCCCAATAATAGGGGCTATTGTACTCTTCAGAATTAAGTAAAGTGAGCTTGGCTCTTCTCAAAGCGGCATTATAGCCATGATGATCGTTACTCAGATTATACTTATAAAATTCGATCATCATTTGGGATGTTGAGGCATCTGCTACTTGCCAAAGAGAAACGATAATGTTGTTCGCTCCTGCATATTGTAGTGCTCGACTCAGCCCAACTATTCCTTCTCCTTTTGCTACTTTACCTAAGCCAGTTTCACATGCAGAGAGCGTTACCAGGTCTGCGTTGATTTTTAAATTATATATCTCTCCTGCGTACAAACTTCCATCTTCGTCCTGACCAGGGTTTAGAAATATTCGTGATAGCGCAGGTTCTGATTCATTTACAAGACCGTGAGTTGCAAAGTGAAGGAATTTGTATTTGTTCAAGTCTTCTACTTTCAAATTTGACTCACTGGCCTGATTCTTCGTTCGGATTTCGGGTTGTCCATTGACTCCCATGAACAAATAACGGATCTCCATTATTTCCTCTTCAGAACCTGGTAGTGTTGCCATTTGAACTTCATTTTGGCTAAAATCAATCGGTGCAACTAACAAAATCTCAGCACTTGACTTTCCTTCTTCAACCGCTCTTTGCGCAAATAGCGTAGCAGAATAGTCATATGAAATCCCGAAATCTCTTATTAGGAATTGAGACGAAATGTAGTCATCACCTTCACTTTCAGAATTGATCAGAGCTTCAAATGGGATGGTCCCAAGCACTCCATCCGGGAGAATGATCAATTCATTGACTGTTGACGGCAACTTCGGAACGAGGTAACCATATAAGCTTTTAGATGAGTTAATAAATGTACCGACAACGTTATATTTAATTGCATTCCGAATACTCCTGGCACTTTTGTCAAAGGCTTCGTCCTTGGGTTTTCTAATTGCTTTAACTCCTTTTTTCGTAACAATGAAGATGAAGATTTCCTCTGTTCCAATAAAATAGGAGAGAAGGGCGGATTGGTCACCAAGCTTTTCCTGAACCTCTTCAATGGACGCCAGGTTGGTACTGTACTTAAGGTTATAATAGTCAGGATAGTTGGTTTCTAAGTCACCAATAAATGCTCTGTATTCATTTTGATATAGGAAAAGGAGATCTTTTAGCTCCTGGTCATCGATGTTTTCCGGCTGAGCAAGTTTTTGCTCAATGTAAGAAATTTCATCTTTGAGACTGTCTTCAAGATTGATCAACTCCTGCGGTATTCCTGAAAACTGTTTTGCCTTCGTTTCAGTAATTGCCTCCAGAAGAACCGATGATTTACTTCTTTCACAGAATTCAAAAGCAGTTTGGAGATAGATTTTTTTACGAAACGTTTCCTCGCTTAAAGTCAGTGATAACTTGATCCCGTTTTCATAAACATCCTTGGAAATTTCTCCCAGTTTCAACTTATCCTGCTCATTCAATCGCTGCCTTCGTATTATAGAGATCAACTCATCGCAAAGCTTGTAGGTATCAATTGCTCCTGTAAGATCTTTGGTGTTTAAGGTCTTTTCAAAATGAAGGGCTTCCAGTGCTTTCGCTTTTGCCTGAAGACTGGATAACAAAATATCTGCGTTGAAATAATCTTCCAATGTGGGCAGATTGTATAATTCAGTATAGCTTTTTCCAGCAAAGTTTGAGTAAATGGATTGCTGGTAGAACTCAACAGCTAGTTTGAATTCCTTATTTTTTTGATGAATCCTTCCAATTAGAAAATAGGTGTTGGCAACATCAGGATGTTTTTCTCCGAACAGTTCAATGTAGAGTTGGAGAGCTTCATTTTGGAGCAGAAGTGCCTGATCCAATTCACCTTTTTGCTCGTGGATCATGCCTATACTGGAAAGCACAAAGGCCTTGTTTGGATGGTTTTCCTTGTATTTCTGGTCATAGATAACTTTAACCTGATTAAGTAGGTCAAATGCCTGATCGTAGTTTTCCTGGGTAGAATTGGCAAATGCCATATTGGTTAGCACCAAAGCAGTTTTTCTATCACCGGAGCCTAATGAGCTTTCATAAATCTTTTTTGCTCGATTAAAATAGATTAACGCTTGAAGTGGTTCCTCAGCCTGGTAAACAAGTCCAAGATTGTTGAATGAATCTCCTACCTCAACGGCATCCCTTCCGATCAGTTGTCGTCGGATACTC
>JANQST010000182.1 GCA_028279155.1 Cyclobacteriaceae bacterium | reverse complement strand
GCTTTCAATTGCTCATACTGGATCAGCCTGTTGCCTTTGTAAAGCACTGTGACCGATTTGCCAGCAGTGACAGTTTCCGGGAACAGCATGGTGACCGGGAAATCCTCTTCTCTGTAAAGCTGAACCTCGTAGTTATCAGCGATTTTTTGAAAATCAGGAAAAACTTTATCCATTTCGGAAGGAGTCATTGGTGAACTCAGCGCCAGTGGTTTGGCGTCATTTGCAATCATCTCGCAAAAGACTTCAAACGATGCTAAAGAAGGATTCTCTTGCTTGGCGCAGGATGAAAATATAAGAAAAGTGATCGTCCAAAAAGTTAACTTTTGCATTTATACTTTTTCTAATTGAAAACTTAATTCACAACAGCAATACACTTTAACTCTATGGCGATAGGTGTAGGCAGAGAATTGATCTCTACAGTTGTTCTGCAAGGTTGTGCATCTTTAAAATACTCCGCGTAAATCTTGTTATACGTTTTGAAATCGTCTTTCATGTTGGTGAGAAATACGGTCACATCCACAAGATCTTCCCATTGGGCTCCTGCTGCTTCAAGAATCAGTCGGATATTCTTAAATACGGAATGACACTGAGCCTCAATATCGTAGCTAAGAATATTGCCATCATCATCTAGCTCAACACCCGGAATTTTTGTTTGACCTTTTTCCCTTGGGCCTACTCCTGACAAGAAAAGAAGATTACCAACTCTGCGTGAGTGTGGATAGAGCCCAACAGGTTCCGGTGCTTTGTCTGAATTAAAAGCTTCCATCTAAATCAATTCCTTTTGTAATACAATTCGTTTTCGATCATCTTTTTCAGAGTATCGAACATCAACGATTTCAAAACCACTTTTTATCGCAAAAATTAGCATGCCTTTGTGCTCATTAAATGTCTTAAATTCCAGGACCTCATAGCTTCTTTCCCTACACCAATCTTCCATCTTTTCCAGTAGCATTTTTGCAACACCCTTTTTTCTGTATTGAGGAAGAACACCACCCAGCCAACTATAAAATTTCCTGGTGCCAACATCACGTTCATATCCACATTTAAAGCCAACCAGGTATCCATCGGTTTCAGCAACCAACATCAAGTTTGCGTTTAACAGCCGCTTCCTTAATTCTTCTTTCGAGTAAGGATTGATGAATTCAGGTAGCTCCTGCATGAGAGACACAACCTCATCAATATCTCCTTCTCGTATGACGATCATGACATTAGTTCTTCTATTTCTTCCGCCTCTATTGGGATGTTTTTCATCAGGTTCAAATGACCATCCTTCGTAATAACCACATCATCTTCAAGTCGTACCCCCAGATTTTCTTCAGGAATATAAATACCAGGCTCAACAGTAAAGACCATTCCCTCTTCAAATTTTTTGTAGATCGATGCGACATCATGCACATCAATTCCTAAATGGTGAGAGGTACCATGCATGAAATATTTTTTGTATGCCGGCCAATCAGGATTCTCGTTTTTAATATCTGTTTTGTCAATGAGACCCAAACCCAGCAATTCCTTTTCCATCAGTTCTCCTACAGCCTTGTGATATTCAGGGATTCGATTTCCAGGAGCGAGCATGTCAGTGGCGCCATTTTTTACACGCAATACAGCATCATACACCTCTCTTTGTCGCTTGGTGAATTTCCCATTGACAGGAACCGTGCGGGTCATGTCCGACATGTAGTTGGAGTACTCAGCGCCCACGTCCATCAAGAGAACATCACCATCTTTTAAAGGCTGATTGTTTTCCAGGTAATGAAGCACACACGAATTTCCTCCACCTGCAATGATTGGTTCATAAGCAAAACCATCGGATCGGTTTCTGATGAATTCATGCAAATACTCAGCTTCAACCTCGTATTCATAAAACCCAGGTCTGATTTTGTCCAAAATTCTTCGGAACCCTTTCTCAGTAATGTCACAAGCTTTCTGGAGAAGATCTATTTCGATTTTGGACTTGATGCATCTCAGGTCAGTAAGCACAGGTGCCAGCCGCTCGTAATTGTATAACGGGTACTTTTCATGACACTCCTGGATGAAACGCGCATTATTGGTCTGTACCACAGAAGCATTCCTGATATGTTCGTTGCTTTCCAAATAGATATTATCACATTCGGCAAGGATGGTATAGAACATCAGGTCAAATTCCGTATTCCATTTGACATTCTTAATTCCTGAGGTAGCCGTTCCCTCTTCTTTGGTCAATTTGTGGCCTTCCCAGACTGCAATTGTTTCATTGGTTTCTCTTAAAAAAAGCATTTCCCGCATCTTCTCATCAGGAAAATCAGGTGCAATCAGAACAATGGATTCTTCCTGGTTTACTCCAGTTAAATAGAAAAGGTTGGCATTTTGCCTAAATCGCATAGTGCCGTCAGCGTTGGTTGGCATAATGTCATTGGAGCGGATCACTGCCACAGAGTTAGGCTTCATTCGTTTGGCAAGATTCTTCCTGTTTTGCACAAACAGTGAGTGGTCAATAGGGTCGTACTTCATTTAGTTTTTATCTTGGTCATAAAAATACTATTAATGCCCCGATTGTCCATTTTATCGATTGCTAGTCGTCTATCAAATAACAATAAACAATAAGAAAAAATGAAACAGTACTTATACGTGTTTAGAGGAGGGAGAGCCGCCTACCAGGAGCAATCACCAGAAGAGATGCAAGCCCATATGGAACGATGGGGTGCCTGGATGCAAAAAATTTCGGCGGTAGGCCATCCGTTGCAGGAAGAAGGAAAAGTTGTAGAAAAGGCTGGAGAAGTGATTACCGACGGTCCATTTACTGAAGGAAAAGAAGTGGTTGGTGGTTATGTAGCTGTACCAGCGAATGACATGGAGCATGCCGTAGAAATGTCCAAAGAGTGCCCAATTTTTGAATATGGGGGCACGGTAGAGGTAAGAGAAATCATCGAAATGTAGATGCCTGATAAAGATAGGACATTGTCCTATCTTTATTTCATGTCTGAGATGAACGCTAATCAGCTAATTGATCATTTCTTTAGGAATGAGTACGGAAAAGCCGTTTCTCATCTGACCAACCGGTTTGGTTC
>JANQST010000170.1 GCA_028279155.1 Cyclobacteriaceae bacterium | reverse complement strand
AACAATCAGTTTACCGTTTGAAGACCATGATTGTGAAATTGCTAGTCCACCTAAAACCAGTAGCACAACTATCGATAGTTGACCCAACCTTTTTATTAAGACTTTATGTGAATGTCCATTTTTGAGGTGATTGGATTTTTTAAACTCATGCCATCCTTCGTATCCAAGGACTTGAGCCATTGCATCCAATGTCTTTGTCTGGGGAATCCCCTCATGATCTTCCGACCAAATTCTCCTTAAAGTTGCGGTACTAAGATCTACATTCGACTTTTCAAAAATTACTTTGTTGAGGTATTCAAAATCCCTTTGCTTGAGTGAATCATTTTCCAGATTTAACTCTTTCTCTATTCTTTTTTTGCAAAGTGATATGTAATGATTTTCAGTACTCATTCTTGAAGTCAAAGAAGTGAAAAGGTTTTGAAAAGGTTTTGAAAAACCAGATCAACTCCCATTTTTTTCATATCTAATTAGGCTTGCTAAAACTATCATTTTTATGAAAAAAAATACGATTCATTTAATTATCGGGTCATTGATTTTGTTAATCAATATTCCTACGCATGGGCAAACGTTGGAGTCGTTGTGGAAGTTTGAGATCGGTTCAAGGGTTTTAGCCTCACCTGTAGAGAAGGATGGAACCGTATACGTAGGTGATGTGGAAGGGAGGTTCTATGCTGTTGATGCTTTATCGGGGAAAGAAAAATGGAAAGTAGATACAAAGGGGAATATTCAGGCAAAGGCATTGATAGTAGGCGACAAAGTGTTTTTTGAGTCAGCTAATGTTTTTTACCTGTTAGAACAATCCAATGGAAAAGCAGTGTGGAAATTTGACACAGGAATGAAACGATTCTCTTTCACTAACGGGGAACTAAAATTAGACTATAAAATTGATCCATGGGACGACAAGCGATCCACAGCAACACTGGTAGAAGGAGTTATTTACGTAGGCTCCGGAAATGGAACACTCTATGGACTAGATGCAAAGAGTGGAAAAGTGCGATTATCCATCAATTCAGAAGAAAATTCTCCCATTCGTTCTTCTCCATTAGTAAGTAACAGCCGGTTGTATTTCGGTGATTGGAATGGAGTGGTATATTGTTATGATTTGAAGAAGAGTGATTTTGTGTGGAAGAAAAAAACATACAGCTGGAAAAAACCATATGGAACATATGGAGGTGTTGTTTCAGAATTCATTGCACACCAAGGACGGTTGTACTTTGGTGCAAGGAACTTCATGCTCAACATTTTGGATTTGAATACTGGTGAAAAAGAGTGGACATATACAGATTCTGGTGGGGGTTGGATTGTTGGAGATCCTGTGATGTTTAAAGACACACTTTACATTGGTGGTTCTGACAACTTTTCAATGTACGCCTTTCATCCTGTGATAGGTAAGAATTTTTGGAAACAAACACAGGACCGTAATATTTATACCAAGCCAGTTTTAACCGAAGATTGGCTGATCTACACAGCGGGCAATGCCTACAATTTGCGAGATATTGGCAAGTTATTTTTGCTAAATAGAAAGACAGGCGATGTGATCAACTCATTGGAATTACCCAATGGGGTTTTCTCATCTCCCATATTGGTAGGTGAAAACATCTATTTTGGGTGTTACGATGGCAACCTGTATTGTGTGAAAGTTAAAGAGTAAGCTTATTGAGGAGTATAATAGAAGCCGTTCGTAGCTCGGTATGTAGTGGAGAGCTGTTCTCCGGTTATGTTAGCGTAAATAGGTAATTCTATTTGAAGCGAAAGTGACAAGCTTGTACTCAGAGGAACGCGAATTTCAGGATTTAGAAATACCCATTTCCCTCCCGTGCTCTCGAGATCCTGCCCATCGATTCTGTCTTCAGTGGCTTGGCGATACCTTAGAGTCAATGAACCATTAAATAGGGTACTCCCAATTACAAACTGGTCTGAGACCCCAAGATGCAGTCGATAATTATCGCCGATCTCGTACGTTTGAACCTGACGATAGGTATCGTGTAATCCAGTGCGCCTTACAACCAACAAGGCGTTAAAAGAAGCAGATGGTCTGAACCCTAATTTCCTGGTAAACAATGCCCAGAAAATTCCATCCAATGCACCTGTACCAGGTTGAAGGTCAAGATTAAGCGGTATTCCATCGTCGGACTCCATTGCTGTTTTACCTGTTGGTAATTTTCCGCCAACTCCCACCAATAGTGCCATATCCTGATTTGTTGGTTTGGTCAGTTGATACTTGAGTAAGAACATAACATCTCCAAAACCGTTCGTTCGTTCGACATTTCTGGGTAGTCCGGGTCGATCGATGATTCGTTGCTGCCACACATAAGAGAGAGAAACATCGGCAGAAATTCTTGGTGAAAACGTGTAGCCTGTTGAAAAAAGAATGGAGTGAGTTCTTCGTGTTCTGGAGCGGTCATCGATCTTCTCCAATCCGTTCTTTAGTGTCCTAAGAACATTCACGTCGTGTGTCAAAGAATATTGAAAACTGCCTTTGCTGGCAGCTGGAAATCCAATATTTGCAGATAACGGAACACCTCCTGAGCAGCACGTTTGACTAAATCCATTGAAAGCCAAAAGACAAATAGGAATAAAGCTCCATTTCAACATAGCTATTAAATTAGACATAATACCAGTAAAAAAGGGTGTGTGTTTTGAAGGCAAAAAATGTAGTATGTCGCCTGGTTTACAGAGACTTAATAATGAATAGGCGTATATATGTAAACGATGGTTATCAAGGTATGAGGCTGATGAAAAAGGTATTGTTTTTCACATTAATCATAACTGGTCCTCTAATGCTAACGAGATGTGGAGGAGAAGAACCGTCTGTGTTTGTGCCACCCATCGACAATAGGGGAGAAGCTTGTGAGGTTTTGGAAAATGGGTGGACAATATCTACTCAAACAGTGGTTGATGGAGGGGTGGGGAAAGATGGCATTCCTTCCATAGATAATCCAACTTTTGTTACTGTCAACCAGGTGGATAACCTGACCGATGACGAATTAGTAATTGTTGTCAAAGTAGATGGTGTTGTTAAGGCTTACCCTCAACGAGTTTTAGATGTGCACGAAATCGTGAATGATGAGTTTGGAGACAAGCCAATTGCCGTTACACTTTGTCCACAAACTGGAACAGCTTTAGCTTTTGATAGAACTATCGATGGAGATGTGACCACATTGGGAGTTTCCGGCCTCCTTTACAATTCTAATTTGATTATGTATGATAGAAGTACGGATACCAGATGGGCGCAAATGACTACACAAGCTATTCATGGAGCCTTAGCCTGTGATGATCTATCATTTTTGCAAACGTTAGAATTGACCTGGGCTGGAGTACGAGCTCTCTTCCCTGATGCTCTGGTTTTGACTGGAGACGAGATAATAAACAGGAATTATGTCAATTCACCACTTAGCAGTCGAACTGACCTAAATAGTATTCCAACATTTCCATATTCCCCTAAGGATTTGAGAATGGCCAATTATGAAAGGGTTCATACAATTATAGATTCTAAAAAGGTACAGGTCTATTCTTTTGACCAATTTGCAGAAGGAGTAACCCTTACGATCGATAATTCCAATGTTATTCTTGTCAATTCAGATTACAAATTAATTGTTTCTTACAAGTCCAGATCAAAAAGGCTTGAATTGGGGACTGACGTGAATAATGCTGATGTAGTTATGGTAGATACGGAAGGAAACGGCTATAATTTTTTTGGAGAAATTATTACCGGTGACCTTATAGGGGAGCGATTGGAACCCACATTTTCTTACATGGGCTACTGGTTTGCAATGGCATCCATGTTTCCTGATCCCATAGTTTTTGAAGATGGTCAGGATTAAGCTCCGCTAAAAGCCTAATTGTCGTCTGTTATGCAGCTCATTGGCAGAGAATTGAGGTAATTTTATTTGAAATAAATCATGATCTCGTCACAAAGACTTGTTTTTGTTCTGTTATTCGTTAGTGGGCTGCTACTTTTCACAAGCTGCCGATTGGATGATCATAATAGCGTAATCGTACCTCCATCAAATTCTACACCTGAAGTGTGTGAGGTCGGAGCTAGTGGGTGGACAATACCTACCGCTACATTAGCAGATGGTGGAGTAGGAAAAGATGGCTTTGTAGCAATGGAGAGTCCAATCTTCCTTCCTATTGAAGAAATTGAACTCATTGAAGATGACGAACTGGTAGTTGTAATTAAAAAAGGAGATGTGATAAAAGTCTATCCTCATCGACAATTGGACCGACATGAAATTGTGAATGACTTTATCAATGAAGTTCCTGTTGCAATAACCTTTTGTCCGTTGACTGGTACTGCACTAGCATTTGAAAGTGAATTTAACGGAAGTATAACAACGTATGGGGTGTCGGGATTGCTATACAATAGCAACATGGTACTGTATGATAGGGAAACGGATACAAATTGGTCTCAAATGACTACACAAGGCATCAATGGTCCTTTGTCATGTGAGAAGCTTAACTTTTTGCCGGTTTTGGAAATGACCTTCATGGGTGCAAAAACTTGGTTTCCCGAGGCCTTGGTTTTGGTAGGTGATAACTTAGATGTTAGATCTTATCAACTTATTCCATTGAGTAGTTTTATTCAACCGGATAGCAGACCAAATTGGCCATATTTTCCACGAGATTCCAGGTTAAGGAATCATGAGCGGGTTCATGCGATTATTGATTCAACCAGATCATTCGTTTATACCAGTAATCAGTTTGATGATAAACTGGATCTGATTGTAGATAATTCTAATCTTCTCATAACGGATCCTACCATTGATTTTATCAGCTCTTACAAAGCATCTTCTGTAAGTCTTCAGCTTGCTCCGAATTTAAGTGAAGGAGTAGTGATGGTGGATTCTGATGGAAACAAATACAACTTGTTCGGAGAGGTCGTTTCCGGTGAAATTGGAAAACGACTAGAACCAACATTTTCATATATGGGTTATTGGTTTGCAATTGCTGCAATGTTTCCCGATCCTTTCATTTTCGAAAACGGCGAAGATTAATCATTCATCTCTTAAAAATTTGACAGGATTTGCTCTTACCACTTTGAATACCTGAGAAATAATGGTAATCAAGGCAATAGACAATGTCACAAAAATTGTTACAGAAATAATTCCAACACCGAAATCCACTCTGAAAGGATAATTCCCAAGCCAATCCTCAATTAAGTAATAACCAAGGGTCAAGCCTCCGGCCAGACCTATCGCTACTATGAATACATATTTTTTAGTGAAAACCTGGTACAAATTGACAGAGCTGGCCCCCAATACCTTTCGAATACTGATCTCTTTAAATCGCTGATTCAATTGAAGGCCTACGATACCCAGCAAGCCCATTCCTGCAAGAAAGATGGATACCACACATCCGATACCAACTAAATGCATCATTTGGTTTTCTGATTCGTAGGCTGACAGGTATTCTTCTTCAAGGAAGCTGTACTCAAATGGAAAAGGATCGAAGTTTTTGATCCAGAGTTGTTCAAACCTTTCTTTGTTGAATGTTGCTGCTTTATTCACCTTGACATACACCGATTGAAGCGGGTATTGTTCTGATTTGTAAATAACCAAAGGGTCTATGACATTTCTGGCTGATTCAAAATGGTAATCTTCAACGACACCAATGATTTTAGGGTCTTCTAATTTGTTGTATTTAAAGGGGATGACCTCTCCGACAGGATTTTCTAATCCCATTCGTTTGACAAATGCTTCGTTGACTAAAACTCCTTGTGTTTGATCCGTTGTGATTTCATCATTGAAATTTCTGCCATCGACAATCTGAATGTCAAGAAGATTCATAAGATCTTTATTAATCCTCAGATGTCTTACATCAAACTGTGTTTCATCGGAGACAATTCGGGTTCCATTGTACCCTGAAATTGCTGCTACTTGTTCTACCTCTGGGAGTTGCTCCAGGTCCAACATAAATTTCTTAACCTGACCTTCCTCGGCTGGAATATAATCGTGATAAATGACGTTATCGAAATTGATCTTAGTGTCAAATGATGATAGAAATTTCACTTGTTCTCGCATGGTTAGCATCCCAGCTACAAGCCCGGTTGCAAGAATAAATTGGACTCCCAATAGCGTTTGAGTAATCCATTTCCCTGATCGAATTTTTTGCTCACCTTTCAATGATTTTACAATAGAGAACCGTGACAAGATGAGCGCTGGGTAGAAACCACTTATTATTGCTGTAGATATCAAAATCACTAAGGCACCTAAAATGAACCTGTAGTTGATCAAAAATCCAGGCGTATAACTTTTATCAACGAAAGAAGAGAATAGAGGTAAAATCAAGATCAACACAACAAGCGCAAGTAACCCAGCAATGAAAGATGAAAGGAAAGATTCGGTTATCAGTTGACTGAATATTCCTTTCCTTTCAGCTCCAATAACCTTACGCAAAGCAACTTCTCTAGAGCGATTGATATAAAGCGAAATATTGAAATTTGAATAATTGATCATTGAAATAATTAGGCAGAAAATCCCGATACCCGCAAAGAGACGTATCATTTCTACGCTACCACCACGTGCAATTCCGTTGTAATGACCATAATCTTGATTGAGGTGAATTTGTGACATTGGCTGAAGTTTAAATTGTACTTCAGCTTCGCTGTCTGGCTCGTTTTCATGATGAAGATCATTCATTTTTTCTTCCACAGATGCCACTGCTTTCTTATCATGAAGTTTCACCAACGTATTCATATTCAAGTCGAACCATGTGGTAAGTCTTCGCTCGGGAGCGTTGGCCAGGTAGTTGGAGTAAGACATGATTAAGTGACGTCTCACAGAGGTATTTGCTGGAATTTCCTGGTAAACTCCTCGAATTATGAAATCTTCAAAATCATCCCCGCGATTCAATGATAAAATTTCCCCGACGGCCTTTCCTCTAAGATTTAGGGTTCCAGCCAGTGTTTCTGATATGATTACATCATTTGGCTGATCAAAAGCTCCTGGGGCACCCTCAAGGAAGTTTAACTCTAGTAGAGAAATCAGCGACCTGTCTGTCATAATCAGGCTTTGCTCAATCACTTCATCCTCTTTTTGTATCAATCCAAAATCAGATTTTATTCTAGCCACCTGATCTATTTCAGGGATCTTGTCACGAAACTGGACAGACATTGCATTCGAACTACCTCCGATATAATGTAGGTCATCACCTCGCTTGAAATCAATAACGATTCTGTACGTTTCTTCATGATGTTCCAAATACTGGTCGTAATTCATTTCATCATCTGCGTATAGATATGCCAACCAGCAAAATGAGATACCCATGGCCAAACCAAGGATGTTAAGACTTGAATAGAGCTTGTTCTTTTTGAGAAACCTCCATCCTGTTTTGAAATAGTTTTTAAACATCATGAGTTGTTGATTTATTCGTTTGAACGGAGTAAGTGAGGATATTCTCGATGATTTGACTGCCTCTGCGACAAAGAGCCACTTGGCTTTGGTTGTACCAAACTCTGATACCCGCCAATGATATGCTTCGTGCAGATCGCCTTGTACTTCTTCGAGTCTGGATTCCGGACATAACTTCTCTATGAGCCAATTGGCCCATTTTGGTGGACTAGATATGGACATATTGAAGTGATGGTTTGGTTATTCCCTTCCAAAGCTCAGATTTTGCTTTTGTGAGCTCGCTAAGAAGTTCATAGGCTTTTGGTGTTGCCCAATAGATTCGCTTTCTCCTGCCACCTCTTTCAGCCGTGGGAGACCCAAATTCGGATTTAACCCAGCCTTTCTTCTGCATTCGTTTCAAGGTCACATGAATGCTGGGGACAGACAGATTTTTACCAATGGCATTGTAGTATTCTTTTGCAATTTCGACACTGTTAATCTTATCATTTCTGAGCAAGATCATCAATACAATTTCCTCAAGCGATCCGACTAATTCCATTACTTTAATAATTGTTTAAGTTATGGATACGAATATGATTAATAAATGTTTAAAAAATAAATATTCTTGTGTGATGACAAGTAGATTGATTGGAGTAAGAACTACTATGGAATTTGTTGCTCTTGATTAGATTGGTTAGCAGTTGAGAAGTTCAATGCTCTTTTCACCTTCTGGTACATAAATCCACTTTCGTCTTTGTTTAGCAGAAGGTGGGTTGCCATCAGTCCATAGGTTAACGAGCCCTTAGCCCCAACACCAGACATTCCCCCAAGGACCACGCCATTTGGATCGGGCGAGCTGTCCAAGTTTGGGAGATTGGATACAATCGGAATTTCAGAATCTGTTAATGAATAGACACAGGAATACCCGGATTGATAGCTTAGATCATCCTTTTCCAACGGCACATTTAGAAATTTGAAGTAATCAAGGGTTCTCATTTTACTCCACTCAATTTCCGAACCTGATAGTCCCTTTAACCATGTTTCATCCAGGTCTGAAATTTCTTCTCGCAGAAAGTGCCCACCAACTTTGAACAAAGGATGTCCGTGCTCGTCTTTCTTTTCAATCATTGAAAATACATGGTCCGGACCAAGATCGATGAGGGGATAGAAATTGAATATTTTTTGTTGCTCTTCAGAGTTGTAGCTTTCAAATCTTTTTGGATCAATTTTAAGAAAAGCCAGGAAGACTCTTCTTGGAGTTATAAGTTTATCAAATACTGGTGCAATGTCTTTCAAAAGAGGTCCGGAATAGGGCCCTGCTGCAACAACAATTTTTTTCGAGTCAATTCGGTTAATTGTCCCAGACATCAAGTCCATTACTTCTATTTGATATCCGTTATCATTTCTTCGTATATTTTTTATTTGTTGCTTGTAATTGATTTCATTCCCTTTAAGAAGAACCCCTTTGTGTAGTTTTTGAATGAGTGCTTTGGGATTCATTGTTCCGGTATATTTTTTGTATTCCTGGATTACTATTCGACCTGCAGGGATCTTGACTCCAAATTTGTTAAGTGCTTCTTTGGGTGAGGTAGCGCACTCATAATTATCGTCTTGTTGCCTTAACATTCGTTGTACAGCTTCGACTTTCTTGGTGTGGAGAACATATGTGACAGGAGTATCAGTATATATATCAGCCATTTTATGATGGACGGTATCTTCTGCATTAAGAAATTCAATGAGCTGTTCCGTTTCCTCAAGTGCCCTTCGGTGGAGGTAAGACCAGATATCGTTTTTTGGGCCAAGGCTGCGACAAATACGAGCTTCCCCATAACTCGAGCCAAATGTGTATTCCTCACCTTGCTGTTCGAGAAGTAATACATTTTTGTCAGCTTGAGACAATTGCCAGACTGTAGCGCTACCCATTAACCCCCCTCCAAGTACTACGAAATCCTTAATGTTATCTTGTTTTTCTATGGTGGCAAACGTTATTTAGATCTGTCAAAAGAACCATCATGGTCCATAATTTTTGGAAGAAAATCCTTGAGCAATTCAACATCGGCCTTTCCATTGGAGGTAGATTGAACACGATCTACGAAGTAGTCAGTAACTCTTAGAGACGTTAATCGGTTTCTTGATTTGATGTATTGAGATAAAAACCCACGAGTTAGACTTAGGAGGACCAGTACAAAAATTACGAGTCCGCTGAACAGCAATATTTTGGTTGACAATATGCTATAAAATGCGAGGTTTGGATCTGAAAAACTATCTGCAAAGGCATTGTCTACAACCGGTTGAATCAAAAAGAAAATTAGCAGTCCCATCATGATCAATGTTCCTGTTACAGATAACATAGCTAGGAAAGAATACTTTTTTAACTGGTTGATTGAGTCCTTTGACATTTCCTTTATATCTCTTGGTAAGAGACCATATTCGGTTTTCAGGCCGGAAATTTCAGTTTCGTATTTTGCCTTCTCATCTTTAAGCTGCCCAACCTTTTCATTGGTATTTTTTTGATTCTGCAATAGCGAGTCAAGCTTACCTTCAATATTCACTTTTTTGTGCTCCAATTGGTCTAATTCAGACTCAAGCGATTTCATTTTAGGCTTGTTGTTTTTTATGTAGGAGCTTAACTTTTTCTTTTCAGCATTAAGTTCTTTCACCTCTTTGGTCACACTTTGCTGTTGAACGGTCAATTTGCCGAGCTCCAGCTTTTTCTGGGTAAGTTCGTCTACCTCATTTTGAAGAAAATCCCGCTTATCGGAGAGCTTTTCCAAATCACTTATTTTGGCATTCAATAGATCCAATTCAGCTTTCCTCGACCTTATTTCTCTGATGAGTTTGGTCTTTTCATCTGATAGCTGTTTTTTGGTATTGGACTTAGCTTTGGCTTTAGCTTCCATAATACTGGTTGGTTAGGCATATTAAAGTAAGCTATCTTCTAAAGAAAATACAAGGAATCAGCTGATCATTAAGTGATCATTAATTCAAGAATTGACCACCAGCTTTGGAGTATGAATCAAGTAGTTTTTTCCATCCTACTGCATTTTCAGAACTAGGTTTGAAGCCATTCTGAATGTAGATTCGATGGATTGTGATAGAATCA
>JANQST010000163.1 GCA_028279155.1 Cyclobacteriaceae bacterium | reverse complement strand
GTTCCACCGGAAACGAAAACTTTTTTCGCAACCTCGGTATACGGGAGCTTTGCATTTTCTGACAAAATATTGAGGATTTTAAGATCGACATTATCAATCTCATAATTTTTAGCTAATTCACTCATTGTTAATTATGAATATTATAAAGAATAGTTAAAATATATTAAAATAATGTAAATATTATTCAATTATTCTATTAATATCATAATAATAATTCTGATTTGCTAATTTTGAGTCAAATACATAAATGGGTAAGTAGGACCATTGAAACGCAATGCAGAGGGTTAGAGTCCTTCGTTCTACACTACATTTTTGGGTTAATGTTGTTTATTTTAAAAGGTCTTGGTAGGGGTGCCGGGACCTTATTTTTTGTATTATTGTCCAGTCCGTTTTGGATGATTGTGAAATATTGTGAGGATAATCGCTTAATTATATGAATAACCAACCTTGGCTTGAAAACTATCACCCTGATGTCCCCAAATCAATTGATGCTGAGAAATATCAAAATCTGCCTGCGCTCTTTGAGGAAGCAAAGCAAAAGTTCGCTGATCGGCCAGCCTATGAAAATATGGGGAAGATCATTTCCTTTGGTGAACTTGATGCACTGTCCACAAATTTTGCTGCTTTTTTGCAAAATGATCTTGATTTGGAGCAAGGAGATAGCATTGCTATTCAGATGCCAAATATCCTGCAGAGCCCAATAGCAATACATGGCGCGCTGAAAGCTGGTCTTACCGTTGTAAACACAAATCCTTTATATACACCTTCTGAAATGAGACATCAATTCGTCGATTCAGGAGCTAAGGCGGTGGTAATCCTGGCAAATTTCGCCTGTAACCTCGAAGAAATAATTTCGGAAACTGGAATACAGCATGTGATCATTACCCAGTTGGGAGACCTGTTGGGTGGGCTTAAAGGTTCGCTAGTGAACTTTGTTGTTAAGAGCGTGAAGAAGATGGTACCACCTTATAAAATTGAGGGAGCTATCAGTTATAAGGAAGCGTTGGCTAAAGGAAGCAAACAATCATTGACTAAACCAGAAATCGATTCACAGGATCTTGCGTTTCTGCAATACACAGGGGGTACTACAGGAGTTTCAAAAGGAGCAATGCTAACCCACCGAAACCTCATTGCAAATTTGCAGCAAATTGAAGCATGGCTGGCTCCGACCAACCTTGAAGAAGGGAAAGAAATTTTTATTGCAGCACTACCCCTGTATCACATTTTCGCATTGAATGCGCATTCGTTGCTACCAATGAAAATAGGCGCTAAAAACATTCTGATTACAAACCCAAGAGACATGAAAGGTTTTGTAAAGGAGTTGAGCAAACATCCTTTCACATTTATAACCGGTGTCAATACCTTGTTCAATGGGTTGCTGAATACTCCCGGATTTTCAGATTTGGATCACAGCACGATCAAAGTTGCGCTGGCAGGAGGTATGGCGCTCCAAAGAGCAGTGTTTGATAAATGGGAGGAAGTAACTGGGAATCGTATTGCAGAAGCATACGGACTTACGGAAACTTCGCCTGGCTTGTGCATCAATCCGATGGTAGGAGAGAATCGTGTTGGAACCATTGGTCTCCCACTTCCTGATAGTGATATTGCGCTACTAGACGATGACGGAAACGAAGTAGGTGAGGGTGAGAAAGGTGAACTTTGTGCGAAAGGGCCTCAAGTCTTTAGTGGCTACTGGAAAAAAGAGGATGAGACCAATAATTGTTTCATTAATGGTTATTTCAGAACTGGTGACATTGCGACGATGGATCCCGATGGCTACTTCAGAATTGTAGATCGTAAGAAGGAAATGATCCTTGTTTCAGGATTCAACGTTTATCCTAATGAAATAGAAGACTGCATTGCTATGATTGACAAAGTGCTTGAGGTTGGCGCGATTGGAGTCCCTGATCCCAAATCGACGGAGGCCATTAAAGTATATATCGTAAAATCTGATGATAGCTTGACTGAAGAAGAAGTAATTAAGCATTGTGAAGAAAAACTAACCGGATATAAGAAACCCAAGTATGTAGAGTTTACCAATGAACTTCCCAAGTCCAATGTTGGGAAGATCCTAAGAAGAATTTTAAAAGAAGAAGACCTTAAAAAAAATACCTATAGCTAATGACTAAAAAAACAATCGCCACACTATTATTCTCGTTCTTCACCTTATTAATACAAGCTCAAAATACTGACACTACATATTGGAAATCCGGAGGGTTAAGTACGCTTACTTTTTCACAAGTATCGTTGACCAATTGGGCGGCAGGAGGTCAAAATTCAGCTGCATTGAACTTTAATTTTGGGGCATTTGCAGATTACAATAAAGGAAGGATTAAATGGGAAAACTCTTTAAATGTAGCCTATGGTCTGATTAAGCAGGCCGATGCAGACTTTGAGAAATCCGATGATTTGCTAAACATCGTAACCAAATACGGTTACCAGATAAACAACACAAACAATAAGTGGTTTTTCAGTGCCTTGCTTGATTTCAGAACACAATTTTCCAAAGGGTTTGATCCGGAAGACAATACAACTGTGATTTCTGACTTCATGGCACCAGGGTATCTTGTAATAGGAACTGGTGTCGATTTTTATCCTAGTGAATTTCTAAGCTTTTCGTACATTCCGGTAACAGGAAAATTCACGTTTGTCCGCGTTCAGGAATTAGCCGACAATGGAGATTATGGTGTTGATCCTGCCGTTTTTGATACAGATGGAGTGACGGTGCTTGAGCCTGGAAAAAATTCGCGTGCGGAATTAGGATCTTTTTTCAGAGCAAAGTACTTGAAAGGAAACTTTGAGAGTCGATTAGAATTGTTCACCAACTACATCGAAAATTTTGGTGACATTGATGTCAATTGGCAAAATGCATTGGTCGTTCAACTCACAAAAGTTTTATCGACTAATTTTTTCACACAGCTCATTTATGATAAAGACATATTGATAGGAGCAGATGACAATGGTGATGGACAGATACTAGAAGCGGATGGTGAATTCAAATCACGGGTACAGTTTAAAAGTGTTATTGGTGTCGGATTGACCTATCAATTTGGAGATAAAAAAGAGTAAATTCATCATTCTGCCTTATAATTGCGACTATTCATGCAATCAACCAAGTAACCTAACCGAAGAGAATCATGCCAGAATTTAATCCAACAGATGGAATGACATACATCTACCCAATACTCATTGGGTTCATGATTATTGAATTTTTAGTAGCTCGAGAAAATTACGCCGATCGTAAAGATGTACTCGCCGGATTCGGTATAGCGCTTGGCTCTTCAATTGTGGCTTCATTCACCAAAGTATTTGCTGTAGTTGTTGTATTTCAGTGGTTTTTTGATGCTTTGGCCCCTTTAAGAGATCAATATCTAGGTTATACTACAATAGGATTTGCCTGGTGGGCATGGGCATTGGCGATTGTCGCTGATGACTTTACCTTTTACTGGCATCATCGATTCAGTCATACTGTTAGAGTATTATGGGCTTGTCATGTTCCTCATCATTCTTCCACGAATTACAATTTTGCGGTTAGTATTCGTAACGGTTGGTTTATCACACTATA
>JANQST010000123.1 GCA_028279155.1 Cyclobacteriaceae bacterium | reverse complement strand
GAAAAGAAGATAGAACAAACCAACAAAGACAGTCTGGAGAGAAGCACTGCTTTGCGCGAACAAATCATTGGCTTGCGCGAGCTGAATGCAAGAATGAGCAAGGAAGCTGAGAATTTGACAAAAGCATTAAAAGGTGATGTTCGCACCCAGGGAAATTGGGGCGAAGTTATTCTAGAGCGAATCCTTGAAAAGTCGGGACTGGAGAAAGACCGGGAATACATCGTTCAGGAAACGCATCATTCCGAGGAAGGAAGAAGACTCAGACCAGATGTAATCATTAAGCTTCCCGACAACAAGAATTTAGTCGTTGATGCGAAAGTGTCATTGGTTGCTTATGAAAAATATGTGAATTCAGATGATGAAGATGAAAAGGCTCAATTCTTAAAAGAGCATATTTTCTCTATTAAGGCCCATGTAAAAGGACTTTCTGAAAAGAATTATCATCAATTGTTTGATGGTGGCTCTCTTGATTATGTTTTGATGTTCGTGCCTATCGAAGCAGCTTTTGCAATGGTTGTTCAACATGGTGGAGAGCTATACAATGAAGCGCATGAAAAGAGTATCATTATTGTGAGTCCAGCTACTTTAATCGCCACGCTACGAACGGTTGCTAGCATTTGGAAGCATGAATACCAAAACAGAAATGCACTTGAGATTGCAAGACAGGGTGGAGCACTTTATGATAAGTTCAAAGCTTTCGTTGATGATTTAATTGAAGTTGGAAAATCACTCGATAAATCCAAGGGCCAGTATGAGCAGGCCATGAATAAATTGGTTGATGGAAAAGACAACCTGATTAGGAAAACAGAACGTCTAAGGGAACTAGGTGCCAAAACGGGTAAGTCAATGGACGAGAAATTGTTGGGTAGAGCTGGAGCTGACGAAACAAAAGATCACGGGAATGAGGCCCCGGAACTGTTCGGATCTGAATAGTTTTGTTCTTTTAATCAATCAAGTAATGGAATTGACTTCTGATAACAAGCTAAAGAAGCTTATAGTAGTTGGCGATCGTGTGTTGATCAAACCAAAAAAGGAATCGGAAAAAACAGAAAGCGGAATATACCTACCCCCAGGAGTTCAGGAAAAAGAGCGGATTCAAAGTGGTTATATCGTGAAAGCTGGACCAGGGTATCCAATTCCTACTCCTATGGATGAAGATGAGGACTGGAAGCCAGAAGAAGAAAAGGTTAAATATGTTCCATTGCAGGCCAAAGAAGGAGATGTGGCTATTTTCCTTCAAAAGAGTGCTTTTGAGGTGATCTACAATAAAGAGAAATACTACATTGTTCCTCAGGCTTCAATATTAATGTTAGAAAGAGAAGAAGATCTGTACTAGTCATGAGACTGGTCTCTTTTATACTGCTTTTTCAATCCATACATTTATTCTCACAACCACTGGTTCATCAGGAACCTCATCATATCCCTGTCATCGAGAATCGCTTTGCCCGGGTGCTGAACGTGGTGGCGATGAAAGGTGATACGACACAATTTCATGGGCATCAAAATGACATTGCCTATTTCACCATAAAGGGATCCACAATATGGCTGGAAGAATTAAATCAGGAACCTCGAGTTGCTGAACTACCTACTGGTTGGGCCAGCAGTAATTTGACACACTCTAAAACACCACTGGTTCATCGATTTGCCAATGTTGGGGCAAATGATTTCCATTTGATAGCAGTTGAGGTTTTAACGGATAAATTTTCTAATCAGGAGTTCATGAATTTAGGCGAATCACTTCACAAAAGTGAGCGGTTCAGCATTCAAAAAGTAAATGAACAAACACTGATTTGTGATGTTCCATTGATTTTGATTGAACTTTCAAATTCGGGTGAAATCACTACTTTGGACATGATCAAAGCTCATCGAAAGCTTGAATTGAAGAGGTCGAATGAATCTTCTCAAGTGATAATTATACAGCTCAAATAACCTCTAAAAAGCGAAGAAAATTTTATATTTAAGGAGATTAACCAAACGCCCGTAGTTATGCTGAGGAAAACAATAGTTTTATTATTGTTTATCCCGCAACTAGTTTACTCGCAAACCAGCGACCTTCCGTTTCAAATTTTGGTTGCTAAAGATGTATTTGTGTTTGGAAAGGCAGCTGAGCCTTTGACCTTCGTAGATGATGTAACATCCCTGGAAGTCAAACCCGACGGATTTCTTGCATTGGTCCACAAGGGCGGTACCACCTATGAGTTCAAGGAAAAGGTTTTCACATTTTATCTCAAACCAGAAGAATTAAAAGAGGTTGATCAATGGCCAAAGCTTGACGTTCTATACCAAGATACTCGTCTACCCGATGTGGTTGAGACAATATCGGTGCTACATCCGATTTTTAATCAAAACAGGACTGTTGTATGGCGGGATAGCACACCTTTCAAAATCTACTGGCATTTACCGGATGAACCTGTTTTGGTTTATAAGCTCTCCATACGTGATCATAAAGGGCAGAAAATTCAGGACTTTGGCACCAAGGATCATAGTTTCGTATTAAAACCATTCAATTTTGGACTTACCGAGAATGAATTCACAGTTCAGGTTTCCAGTACTTTCGCTGGTGAAGTGTCTCGGTCTATGGAGTATTCTGTTCGACTAAAAAGTGCCCCAACCTACCCTATAAAAGCTGCTGATCTTGTGGTAAAAGCATGCAATTTGGAGCTCTCTCCGGTTTCAGCGCTTGAAGTTTGGAAAGAGGTGCTCGGAATGGAGAATGGGAAGTACTACTTCGAGTTGTTCGAAAAATTCATTAACAGGAACAAGGTTGTTCTAGCAGAATCGGGTGAGGATATCGATCAGCTTCTTACTCAGAATAAATGAAGCCTTTATTTAAGAAGTTTTGCCGCTTCCTTGGCAAAGTACGTTAGGATCATATCTGCTCCGGATCTCTTAATCGACAACAAACTTTCCATCATGGTAGCTGTAGGATCGAGCCATCCTTTTTCTCCGGCTGCTTTTATCATGCTGTATTCACCCGAAACATTGTAAGCGGCAATGGGGATGTTGAAGTTTTCTTTGAGCTTTTGGATGATGTCCAGGTAAGCCAACGCAGGCTTGACCATCAATACATCTGCACCTTCCTGAAAATCCAGTTGAGCCTCCAAAAGCGCTTCATCACTGTTTGCAGGGTTCATTTGGTAGGTTTTCTTGTCACCAAATTTCGGAGCAGAATTTAGCGCATCACGAAAAGGTCCGTAGAATGCACTTGCATACTTGGCAGTGTATGACATAATCCC
>JANQST010000156.1 GCA_028279155.1 Cyclobacteriaceae bacterium | reverse complement strand
GGGAGATGCACAGCTAGGAGTGGTTGTGGATGGTGCCTCCCCGGGACAGGCTACACTCAGCGCACTTTCCTTTCAAAGCAGAGCTCAGCTTGCTATGATAAGAGCCCAAGGTACGGAAAGCGGTGGAGCTGCAGCACTTGCCACAGATCAAGTCATTGGAGATCTGGGGTTCATTGGTTACGATGGTAGCGCATATAACAATCAAGCGTCTATTAGAGGAGTTACGACTGAAGCATGGACTGGTATTGCAAGAGGTGCTGCACTATCTTTTCAAGCTACCGCAGCAGGAGGTACAGCTACTTCAGAAATGATGCGTTTAGAAAACAATGCACTCACAGTAAGGGGTGAATCTTCTCAAGCAAGATTGGATGTATTGTCAGCTTCAGCCCCTTCTCAAGTGAATTTGACGCATAGCAATGGAACAGTATCGGTGCCAACTGCTATTGGGATCGGTGAAACAATGGGAGAACTTCAGTTTATCTCAAACTATGGTGGAGTAACCAGTTATGCCCCTGGAGCTAGAATTGTGGCGGAGGCAACTCAGACATGGGCATTGAATACGTATGGAACAAGGATGTTATTTAACACCACTCCTGATGGAACAAATGCACCTGTAACTCAGATGGCAATTCAGCAGGATGGGAACATAGACATGTTCGCAACTGGCGCCTTGACTGTCCATGCAGGAACAACAGGTCAGCGACCTGGTACACCTGTCAATGGAATGGTTAGATATAATTCTACAACGAACGTTTTTGAAGGTTATACAGCTGTGGGCGGTGGTTCATGGAATCCATTGACTTTTAGAAAAGAAACATTTCAGGACAACTTCAATTTCCAAATCGGATCAGCTAATGTACCTATTGACTTAGAGGCGGGTCCTAACAACTATCAATTCCTTGTCACCTCCGAAAATAACAGTGCACGTTTAGGTCTTCAATCAAATACTGGTGCCTCGGAACTATACATGTATAGAGGTCAGGCAGGAGGACTTACCAATGGTCAGGATTTTGGACGCATGTTTTTTAGGGGACAAAATGCTTCAGGAGGTAGTAGTACAAGTGCTTCAATAATAATAGAAGCTACTGAAAACTGGGGTACAGTTAACAATTTTGGATCGGCAATGATTTTCAATGTTGCCAATACTGGCGGCTCAAGTACGCTAACAGAGCAAATGAGAATAGACGGTGATGGAAACGTTGGGATAGGTACACCAACGCCAGGAAGTACATTGGACGTAAACGGGGATGCAAATATTGTGGCAAATCTGACCCTCAATGGAAATATCATTACTCCTGAAGGGGCTCCGATTGCAGCAGTAGCTCCAATCTCCGCAGATATCAGGTACATTCCAATTACTGCACCAGGCGCCTATACTAACATTACCACAGGTACAAACGGTCAGGAAGTTATACTTGAGTCTCGAGTTGATGGAGTTGTTATACTTGATAGAGATAATGGTGGGTTTAATGTGGAATTAACAAATAATAGAGCAAGGTTTTTAACGAATGGCCAAACCATCCATTTAATTTATGATGGAACGAACTGGAGAGAGATGAACACCAACACAAGTGGAGGAGCTCAGTATAATTCTGTAACGACTCTTTCTGGAGCTTTCGGCACATATAATATTGGAGTGTCAGGTCAGAACGATCATATCATCCACATTCAGAGTG
This sequence comes from Cyclobacteriaceae bacterium, assembly GCA_028279155.1. GTDB lineage: Bacteria > Bacteroidota > Bacteroidia > Cytophagales > Cyclobacteriaceae > Ekhidna. The sequence goes on along the minus strand of JANQST010000156.1, from coordinate 4,241 downwards.
GTGCGACAGGTACTAATGTCATTCTCCCAGATGCAACTACCACAAATACAATTGGGCGAGAGATTATTGTTTCTACGGCAGATAATGGATCATTTGCAATAGATACATCTGGTGGTGCTAATATCCGGTATCAAGGGAACCCGCTAGCAACATCCATCAATATCAGTGGAAGCGGAGGTGGTGGGCAGGATGCATCTGTAACGCTCGTTCAAGTGGATACACAATTATGGATGGTCACATCTGCAGCAAGTAACTAATAGGCAATTATTAAAGATGACAATTAAAAAAATATTAATAGCCGTTTTATTTCTAGTTTCTCTAGAAACATGGTCCCAAACTACCAACCTCGGTGGTAACGCCTCACTATGGCTAGGAAATCAGGCCAGTTTCTACTTTGGTGGAAATACTACTTTGAATGGAACTGTCACAAACAATGGGGAAATCATAAGTTACAGTGATCTTGATTTTGTTTTAAATCGAAGTGTTGGAAGTCTAAGGTTTGTTGGTGATGGTGATCAAAACCTACTTGGTGATACGCTAGATGTGACGAATATGGTAGTCGATAAAGCTGGAAATTCCAATGTGTTGCTGCAAACGGATCGAGTTGTTGTGTCAGGAATGCTTGATGTTACGAATGGAGTTGTTCAAGCAGAAGACGAACTGGATCTCTTGGTAAGTGGTAGTTCAGATGGAAATGGCCAGGGATTTGTCGAAGGTAAATTAGTTGGCTTGTCTACAGGGCAAGCGGTGACCTTTCCAATGGGTGTCAATGGATCACCTAATTACATTACACTTTCAGGTACTACCGCCGGGTCTGTTTTCAGGGTGGAAATAGCACAACCAGATTTTACAGATGTCAGAACTGATGCGGATATTCAAGCGATTTCTGAAGAAGTTGAGTGGGTAATTACCTCGATTGGAAATGGATCCGATGGACAATTAACAGTCGACTTTTCCGGAGTGAATCTTAATACTCAAAACATTGAACTTATCAATGCGGATGTTTATCAACCGGCTGTATTGGCCTTGGTGGATGGTGATTCTCTGTATCGGGTACTTTTGAGTGCTGAGGATCCAGCGTTGAATTTTAGGGCTGCTGATCTACCACCTTCAGCTGGAACGATAACCGTGGAGAATCTGATTGCAATCAGTGAGCAACCAGTCCGATTGGCACTTGGCTGGATCCCTGTAGTTGATGATATTGAATTTTATGTTCCGAACTCATTTGCTCCGGCCGGAAATCAAATGGAGAACCAAACATTCCGACCCTTTCTTTCCGGAGATATAATCACAACAGTTTCTATTTCAGTATTTAATTCACTGAACCAGGAGGTCTATTCTGTGTCGCAATCTGGAGACAATCTTGATCTTTCCCTTTTTGGGTGGGATGGTACTTTGCCATCTGGTCAGCAAGCCCAAAGTGGCGTATTTTATTATAACATTGTCCTCGTATCATCTACCGATAGATTTACCCAATCAGGAGCTGTCCTTTTAGTTAGATAGACCAAATGAAACGTATACTCACCATACTCGCCGTTATCTCTGTTCATTTGAGCACAGCTCAAGAGGGTCAGTTTTCTCAATATTTTGCGAGTACATCTGTGCTTAACCCTGCTTTTACAGGAACGATTCCAACGATGACATTTAACACCAATTTTAAGCGTGCAGGGAATAGAACATCAGATTCATATCTTGAATTGATGCAGGCAACTTTTACTTACCCGCTCAAACGCACGACAAGTAAGGATTTTCAGATAGGAGGGGCAGGAATCACTTTTTTTAGAGAACGGCGTGGATTTGAAGGAATTTACACTTCGCAAAAAGTTTTATTGAATGGTGCCTACTCAATCAAGCTAGCCAAATTGACAAACCAACAAGTTGTGTTTGGATTGCAAGGTGGAGTCGTTCAATCCCAGTTGAATGATAATGACCTAAGGTGGGGTTCACAATTCAGCAGGTTTATTGGATATGATCAGACTAGGGCTTCTGAGACCATCAGTTCTGCTCCAGTTACTTATCCCACCTTCAATTTTGGAGTGATTTTTACCTCTTATGATAACGACAACTACTACATACGTGATAAAAGCATCTTGCTTGGAGTTAGTGTTGATAATTTAAATCGTCCTACTGTCAACCAAGATGGTTTTGGTGTAGGAGAAATCAACCGTGTTTTCAAAGCTTTTGGATCTGCGAAATTTGAATTAGCTCCTAGAATTTATGTTCATCCTTCTGGCTATGCACTCTACTCAGATGGAAACAGACAAATTAATGCCGGCCTATATATGTCTACGCTTGTCAGCTCCCCAAGAGCAAAAGCGGCATTATTGTTACAAGTAGGAACCTGGTATCGTTTACAAGATTCGATCATTGTTTTGGCTGGTTTTCAAATAAATGATTTGAGAATTGGAGGAAGTATGGATCTAAATGCAACTTCATTCGACATCAATCGAGAGCTTGGAAACAATCTTCCGTCCTATGAGTTTTCATTAACTTACAATTTCGATTTATCGAAACCTTTAAGCAACGTATCCAGTCCTATATTCTGAGATGAGAGCGTACCTGGCATTTATACTCCTAACAATTTCACTGGTTGTTTCATCCCAATCTGTACCCAAGCTGATCCGGATTGCAGATGAGTTATATGATGCTGCCCGCTATCTTGACGCAATCGAATTTTATGATAAAATTTCAGGTATAGATAAAAGTAATTATCAAGCAAAATTCCGTTTAGGGTTTTGCTATAATAAGACATTGAAGTATGATGAAGCAAAGAATGTGTTTCTTGAACTTGGTGCTGTAAATGACACAGCTAACAGCTATCAAGCAAGAGCGCTGTACCATTATGGAAACCTGTTGAAATTAGAAAGCAGATTCATAGAGGCAGATTCCATTTATTCGAACCTTATCATTCTTCCAAGTGCAGATCCAGACTTGATAAACTCTTCTAGAAAACAAAAGGAAGGGTGCTTGCTGGCACTACGACAAAAACAGGAGGACAAAGGATTTTCTGTGACGTTGATGGACGAAGTGAACTCCAGGTTTCATGATTTTGGGGCGATCATTAACCCATCGAATAAGCAGTTGGTTTTTGCCTCAACTAGAAATTTACCCGGTGTGCAGTACGAAGGTAGCCAGTTTGATGGCGTACTACCCGATTTGGTTGCCTATGAACACAATAGAAATGAACGATGGCGGATAGCTTCTTCTAATCAAAAGTTTATTGATCTAAACACTCAATGGTCAGAAGGTTCCGGATCCTTCACAAAAGATGGCACGACATTCTACTTCTCCACATGTAGAGGTGAAAATGGATCAGATTGTGGTATTATGGTTAGTTACCTTGTGAATAATCAATGGACTGATCCAGTGCCCTTGAATGAATACATCAACGAACCTGGGACTGAAAATAAGCAACCAACAATTTCCTTTACTGGAGATACTTTGTTCTTTAGTTCGGACCGTCCAGGTGGTATTGGAGGAAGCGATATATGGATGAGCCTTAAGGGATTAGAGCAGGAATCCTGGACGCCAGCAATCAATATGGGTGATGTGATCAATTCAGCTGATAATGACATTACTCCTTATTATTCATCAGCATTTGGATGTTTACTTTTTGCCAGCAATGGTCACGTGGGATATGGAGGTTACGATATTTATGCAGCAAAAGGAGAATCCTTTTTTGAACCAGAAGTTTACAATTTAGGCCCCCCGTTCAATTCAACATTGGATGATACCTATTTCGCAATTTCTGATACGGTAGGGTTCATATCTTCCAACAGGGAAGATCATGAAAATTTGAATTTGTATTCTTTTTCTTTGAACAATGAACGGCTATTTCTCTCGCTATTGATTTCAGGAGAATCACTCATTGATTCAAGAATAGTCTCAAAGTTTCATGATATTCGTTCTCTCGACCTTGTTACGTTCCGACTCGAAGATTACCAGGGCTATAATCTTTTTGATCCTGTAAAAAGAAATAAGCCTAAACCCAAAATTTTAATTGATACTGAAGCAGAAACCGGGGCTGATAGTACGCTTGTTGCGACTTCTGGTGACGGTTTTGGTACCGGTCAAGCCCAGGGTGGTAGGAACCGAATTAAATATGAAACGCAATATTTTGGTTATGGTCATTTCATGTTGAGGCCAGAAGCCAGGAAGTCTTTGGATGATTTAGCTCAGCAACTTACTGAGCAAGAGTATTCACTCGTGAATGTACTAGCTTATACCGATCATTTAGGCAC
>JANQST010000155.1 GCA_028279155.1 Cyclobacteriaceae bacterium | reverse complement strand
TTACCAAGGAAACGCTCTACCCCTGAGCTACATCGGCTTTTTTCTCCGAACTCCAGAGCTCAGAAATTTGAACCAAAGAGCTCAAATACCCTGAACTTTATCAGGGTCTTGAGCGGGTGACGAGGCTCGAACCCGCGACCTACAGCTTGGAAGGCTGTCGCTCTACCAACTGAGCTACACCCGCTTAATTTGAAATTCAAAATTTCAAAAGCGTGGGGGGAGTAGGATTCGAACCTACGAAGACATAAGTCAACGGAGTTACAGTCCGTCCCAGTTGGCCGCTTTGGTATCCCCCCAACATAAAAAAATCTTTAAAAGAACACCCTTCTTTCAGTTTTGCTTCTGGAAAAAGGAATGCAAAAGTATATTGTTTTTTTGTTTAATCAAATTTTCATTTTACGATTGTAAATCTTTAATCACGACCTAAATTAGCGGCACATTTAAAGTGCCTTTTTTAAGGGATCAAATGATAGAATTTCAAATAAATGAAGGCGAGAAATTAGCGCTGGAAAAAGTAGGTGCTGATCTATTGATCAATGGGGAAAAAACCACCAAAGAAGTTATTCAAATAGATAAGAATAATTTTAAGGTTTTTGGTGAATCCTCAATCTTCCAAGTTCAAATACTTGAAAAAAAAGATGCTAACCTGACGTTATCGATCAATGGTAAGGTCATTTCTCTTTCGTCGACAAATCATATTGATCGGGTTCTGGAAAAATTAGGAATGAATACAACTTCTTCATCCTCGGTTAGCGACGTTAAAGCACCAATGCCCGGAACCATCCTTTCTTTGAATGTTGAACCTGGAGCAACTGTTTCCAAAGGTGATTCGCTTTTGATCTTAGAGGCAATGAAAATGGAAAACGTCATAAAGTCATCCGGAGATGGAATTATCAGTTCCATCCATGTGAAGCAAGGTGATAACGTAGAAAAGAATCAGCTTTTAATCTCACTGGAATAAGTTTTCAATCCAATTATATTTGTTCGATTTTCAAATCCATCAACCCATAAATGAAATACAAAAGAGTTCTTCTAAAATTAAGCGGTGAAGCCTTGATGGGAGATAAGACCCATGGAATTGATTCAGACCGACTAACTCAATATGCGGATGAAATAAAAGAAGTGGTTAATTCTGGGGTAGAACTCGCCATCGTTATTGGTGGTGGGAACATTTTCCGTGGAGTGGAAGCTGAGGCAAATGGAATCGGAAGGGTCCAAGGAGATTATATGGGAATGTTAGCAACCGTTATTAATGCGATGGCACTTCAGAGTGCATTGGAAAAAGAGGGCATGTATACACGATTAATGGCCGGATTGAAAATGGAACAAGTGTGCGAGCCTTTTATAAGAAGAAGAGCCATCCGACATCTAGAAAAAAGGCGCGTGGTGATTTTCGGAGCTGGAATTGGTAACCCATATTTCACTACCGATTCAACAGCTAGTCTTCGAGCAATTGAGATTGAGGCAGAAGTTGTATTAAAAGGAACAAGAGTGGATGGAGTGTATGATTCCGACCCAGAAAAAAATTCAGATGCCAAAAGGTTTGAAAATCTTTCTTTCCAGGAGGCTTATGAAAAGAGTCTTAATATCATGGACATGACGGCCTTTACACTATGCCAGGAAAATAATTTGCCGATCATAGTTTTTGATATGAATAAGAAAGGAAATTTAAATAAACTGATATCAGGAGAAAACGTGGGGACACTCATCAGTTAGAAATTCAATATTTTAGAATCATGGAAGAAATTCAGATCTATCTAGACACAGCAAAAGAAATGATGGAAAGTGCCATCTCTCATACTCAAAGTGAGTTTGCGAAAATTCGAGCGGGCAAAGCGCTACCCTCAATGTTGGATGGAGTTGAAGTTGAATATTACGGCACAATGACTCCACTCAACCAGGTGGCTGGAGTTACTACTCCAGATGCACGTACCATAAGTGTTAAACCATGGGAAAAAACAATCATTCCTGATATTGAAAAGGCCATTGTTAATAGTGGCTTAGGTTTCACTCCTCAAAATGACGGTGAGCAAATACGGATCAATATTCCCCCACTTACGGAAGAGCGACGCATTCAACTAATGAAGCAGGTAAAAGCAGAAGCTGAAAATGGTAAGATCAGCATTCGAAATTCAAGAAAGGATACAAACGATTCCCTTAGAAAGCTAGAAGGAATTTCCGAAGATCTCATTAAAGACGCTGAAAGTGATGTTCAAAAACTGACGGATGAATTCACTGGGAAAATCGATGCGTTAGTAGAAGCGAAAGAAAAAGACATCATGACCGTCTAAAGATAATAACCTTCTTTTCTGATCTTTTCTTCTACCGCTTCTGGCACCAAATACTTCACGGATTTATTTTCTTTTATAAGCTTTCTTATAAGTGTTGCAGAAATGTCCACTTCAGGGGCTTCTATTTCCTGAACATTTTCCAATTCCAATAAATCAGATTTTGCTGTGTTGGGTCTCGGGTAGACGATAAGTCCGAACTGATCAATGATTTCTGAGTGATTTTTCCATTTTGGAAATGAGACCAGGTTGTCACTCCCGATGATCAATCTGAAGTTTTTATCCGGATGTTTTTCACGTAGAAGTGCTAATGTATCGATCGTATAGCTGGGTTTAGGCATATTAAATTCAATATCGGAGACTTTGAATTTGTAATCGTCATCTATTGCAGCAGTAACAAGATCTAAACGATCAAATTCATGAAGTAGGCTCATATTCTTCTTAAATGGATTTTGAGGGCTAACGATGAACCAGATTTCTTCAACAGAAGTCGTTTCCTTCACAAGATTTGCAATAATCATGTGCCCAGTATGGATGGGATTAAACGACCCAAAGAATAATCCGATCTCTTTCATTTCAAAAAATCTGTAACAACAATACGAGCGTTATCTAAAGCATCATCAAGATTATCATTTATAATCACCACGTCAAACTTTTCCTCTTCAGCCATTTCCAATGTGGCTTTCTCGATCCGTTGATTCAATGTGAAATCAGACTCAGTGTTCCTCTCTTGTAATCTTTCTTTAAGAGTAGCAACGTCTTTGACTTTTATAAAAACTGCGAGCGCCTGATCTCCTAGCTTTCTTTTTATTCGAAGGCCTCCTTTCACATCAACGTCAAAAATTACGCAATTACCTTTTTCCCATATTCGCTCAACTTCACTTTTCAAGGTCCCATAAAAGGCATTTTCATAGACCTCCTCCCATTCTAGCATTTCTTCGTGACTAATTTTTTTTAGAAAATCAGTGTTTGAAAAAAAGTAATAGTCTTTGCCATCCACCTCATAATCTCTTGGCTTTCTGGTTGTAGCAGAAATGGAAAACTCCAGGGTTTTAAATTCCTCAATAAGATGTCTAACGATAGTTGTCTTGCCAGCACCGGACGGTGCGCAAAAGATGATGGCCTTTCCTTCCATCACGCGAAGTTATAACGGACTTATTGAACTATCTTATTTCTGATGTCAATAGCTAGTTCGGCAGGTACTTTTCTCTTCTGAAGTTTTCGCTTG
>JANQST010000120.1 GCA_028279155.1 Cyclobacteriaceae bacterium | reverse complement strand
TCAGACGTTCTGCTGGAAATCCATTTAACTCGCAGGTCAGCGTGTTGCGAGGAAAGGTAAGAGACAATGGAAACTAGTTGAAAGATTCCATATTGCTGTTCAACTACTATAAGGTAAACCATTTGCCATCGTGTTTTAATGGAGAAATACCTCGCATTAACAAAGTAGTGAATGCTGTCCTTTTCTCATTCTTTAGACATCATATGGACAAGTATCGTGGCTTACTCCATGGTTCAGGGTTATTTGCTTTTCATCCTGTTCCCAACCTATAAACAAGGCTCCAGACATGCCAAATGGCTTTTGGCCTTAGCTTCTCTTTTGTGCGCGATTCTACTTACAGAAGAACTGTTAAGTCACGTGGTGGGATATGAGAAATTACCACACCTGATCTTGTCTACAAGCCCGCTCTGGTATTTGCTCGGGCCGGTTATCTTCTTTTACATCAGGCTTTATGCGACTAAGAAAAATGTAAGCCTCAAAGATTGGTGGCATTTTCTTCCTGCAGTTTGGGTATTACTTACGACGCTGGAATTTTATTCCTTTTCCGGCGAAATAAAGCTCTATTACATTAGGATGTCAGGGAAAGGCGCTTCGGCTCCAATCCATATCATAAACTTCGTTGTTTTTTTCACGCAATCGCTATTTTATCTTGCTTCCAGTTGGTCTTTGATTAAACGTGGGTCCACCAATGAATACCGGAAAAAGGAGCGTACATGGATCACCCAGCTGATTATTGGTTTAGGTATCCTTGGGGTTTTAAGTTTTCTTTCTATCGTTATTTTGAATGTTGAGGTAAAAAATTTGTGGTGGGTTGGTTCTACCTATTTCATCCTTTTTTCAGGGTTCCTGCTTGTTCTCTTTGTCCGAAGCTTACGATCACCCAAGGACCTGTATTTGATTGGAAAACCAAGAAAGCTTCAATCGAACAATACGGAAGTTGCCTTGAGTGAAGCCTATCTGAGCCTACTCGAATTCCTTGAAGCTCAAAAACCTTATAGAAATCCGGAATTTGACCTGGCAATGCTATCCCGGGAATTTGGTCACTCAAAGCACCATTTGTCATTGCTCATAAAAGAAGCAACGGGCTTGAATTTCAGAGATTTCATAAACAAATACAGACTTGAGGAAGCAAAAAAGAAACTGGCAAGCGCACACAGCAAGCAATTCACCATTCAATCAATAGCTAACGATGCTGGTTTCACGAGTCTTGCCACTTTCTACAGAGCCTTTAAAAAATTAGAAGGTCGAACCCCAAAGTCGTTTATTGACTAATTATTTCAATTCAATCACTCTTACCAAAACAGGATTGAGTGGGGTCCCTTCACCGACAAGCCTTGATACAACATAAATCTTTTTACCATCGGGACTAATCCCAATACCGTTTGGAATATAAAAGCTTGCAACATTGCCATCTCCATCATCATTCCCAGCCTCTCCCGTTCCGGCAATAATTGAAACTTCTCCATCGAGTGTGACTTCATACAATTTGTTCCCGCCACGGCTCAATGCATAGAGTACTCCATTTGCATAAACGAGGTGCGAGTTGTTGTTGGCTGGTAGCCTGACCAAAACTTCAGGAGTTCCATCAGGGGTGATTTTAACAATACTGCTATTTTGAAAATTAGCAACGTATAAATTGCCCTGCTCGTCGATGGTCAGTCCGTTTGGACACCTAAAAATAGATCCGTCAGCAACAAAAACAGAAGAGGTTCCATCTGGTTCAATCTTCTGTATTGAGCCCCCATTACAGTTACAGGCATACAAGTTCTCATTCTCATCGAACACGACTCCCACGGGACCACGCAAACCGGAATTGGAAAGAGTAGTCACAACACCATCAGGGGTTATCTCACTAATAAAACTTCCCTGGATATTTGCTTGAATCAAATTTCCATTGAGCCTGAACGTATTACCAGAAGGGCCGTCTAACCCATCAGCGAAAAGCGAAACCTCTCCAGTTTCTGGATTGACCTTTGATACAGTCTTGCCATCCGCCCTGCTGATGTTATTCCCAAAATCTGCAACATAGATAAACCCTTCTGCATCAACCGTTAAGCCTCCACTTCCATCAAATTTTGATGTCAAAGTTGAAACCGTATATAAGCACCTTTTGTCATTTACTGTTTCTGATGTTGGATTGCCACACACATCAAATAAAGGTGTTGAATCATCCCCTCCACATGAGGTAGTAAGTAGAACTACCAGGCTCAAGCCTGTAATCTTTAAGTGTATCATAATTTTAAGTTTCGGGAAATTTAGAAGCAAGGGTTAATGAATTGAACCTTCCTCTCAATGCATGTCTCTCATTTTTGAGAAATGAGATAAACTACGCTTTCATGCGATGAGCCACCGACATCTCGGTGCATGAGCACCATACAACTTTTATCATATATCTTCGTATTTGTTTTACAAATGGGTAAATTCTATGCGTTTTAACCTTGGAGAATTTGAGGAAATCGTTCTTTTAGTTGTAGCAGCTCAAAATGATGAGGCTTATGGACTCTCTGTCACAACTGCGATTGAAGAAGAACTGAAAAGGCCTGTCACAATGAGCAGTGTTCATACCGCTTTGTACCGATTGGAAGAAAAGGGATTGGTAAAATCAGAAGTTGGTGGTACAACCAAAAGCCGGGGCGGAAGAAGGAAACGAATCTTTGTGATCACAAGCGCTGGAAAGGAAGCACTCCTTGATGCCAAGAATGCAAGAAATCACTTGTGGTCGATGATACCAAAAGTAGTCTTTGAGAAATAGTGAGTGTAGAAAAGAACATATCACCGCCTGCCTGGGCTGACCGGTTTTTTAACTGGTATTGCAAAAATGAGCTGGGAGAATCTATCCAGGGTGATTTACATGAGCGATACGAATTGTATCGCCAATCGCATTCACGATTGAAGTCCAATCTGCTGTATTGGATGGATGTCATCCGATTTATCAATCGATTCACATTAAGAAAAAAATCAACCAGAAGAACATTTATTCCAACGATTATGCTTAAAAATTATACACTCGTCGCCTTACGGAACATCAAAAGAAACATGGCCTTCACCACCATCAATGTGGTTGGCCTTGCAATTTCAATGGCTGTTTGTCTATTAATTATCGCTACCATTGATGATCAAACCAGTTATGACGAATTCAACACCGAAAGGGATAAAGTGTACAGGCTCAAGCACAAACGTCTCAATGACGTTAATCTGTGGCTTGCCACCACTCCGCTACCACTTGTTGAAAAGCTAACAAATGAATTCACAGGACTCGAACAAGTTGTTCCCGTGCGTCGAGGATTCGCTGGCGAAATCATTGACAATGGAAAAGCTATCAACCTGTCTGGTTATTATACCAAGCCAGAAGCTATTGACCTTTTTGCATTTGAACTTGAGAAAGGAAGCAAAGCAACCGCTTTGGTTGAGCCCAATACGGTCGTGTTGCGAAATGATATAGCTAAAAAGTTTTTCAGAGATAAAGATCCAATCGGACAAGAGCTTCAAGTAGGTAAGCTTGGTTCATTCAAAGTGACTGGAGTGCTTAAAGAAATTCCCGGAAAAACACACATCAACTTTGAAGCGCTGGCCTCCTACGCTACAGTTGCTTCTTTTGAGAAACAAGGTAAACTATCACAATCGCTAACTGATTGGGACAAACTTTCGAGTGCATGGATCTATTTCAAATTTGGGGAAGGTTCATCACCGGAGGAGTTGCAGGCTGAGTTGGATCGATACGCAGATGAAAATTATGACGAAGAATCAGAATATGATGTCATCTTCGGAATGCAGAAAATGACCAATATTACTCCTGGTCCATTGATGGGAAATCAGATTGGTCAGTCCATGCCCAACTTTTTCATCTATGGGCTGGTGGTACTGGCGATTCTTATCATGACCTGTGCGGCCTTCAATTACGCCAACCTTACCACAGCACGAGCACTAACCAGGTTCAAGGAAGTAGGAGTGAGGAAGGTAATGGGCTCCACAAAAGGGCAGGTTGTCTTTCAGTTTGTGATCGAAGCGGTTTTGGTTTCACTTTTTTCACTCATCATCGCCATTGGGCTCCTAAAGTTGTTGATACCGGCCTTTGAAAGTTTGAACATGAGCTCACTACTGGAATGGAAGCTCGACCCAGACACGAAGGTATATGTTCAGTTTTTTGTTTTTAGTCTTCTCACCGGTCTTTTCACAGGATTTTTCCCATCCCTTTACATGTCTTCCGTGAAGCCGATCAATGCGCTTAAAGGAATGGATGGACCAAAAATGTCAAAAATAGGATTACGCAAATCTTTGATTGTTACGCAATTAGTTATCTCAATCGTACTCATCATATCTGCTACCTTGGTCCACCGTCAGATTAAATTCATGATCACGAAGGATTATGGGTTTGCTAAGGGAAACATCGTAAACATTGATCTACAAGGACAAGATTTTGATCTGTTAAAGCCAGAACTCGAGAAATTGTCATTTGTTGAACTTGTATCCGGTGCCAACAATATTCCCAATACTGGTCGTCACGATGATATTGAAATTAGGCAAAACATTACCGACGAGGAGGTGAAGTACAACTTCTTTTCTGTTGATGAAAACTACATCGATAACCTCCAGCTTTCGTTGGTTGCCGGTACGAATTTTACACCTGGTCAAATGGAGGAAAGGGAAGTGATCATCAATGAAGAAGCAGCCGAAACCTTGGGTTACGAAACGTCGGAAGATGCCATAGGCGGAAACGTTATTCTTGGGGATAGTACCAACGTTAACATTGTGGGTGTAGTAAAAAACTATAACTTCATGATCTTGTACATGGACATCAAACCACTATTTCTCCGGTACAGTCCTGAGGAATTCGAATGGGCGCAGGTGAAAGTTTCCGGAGCAAATCGAATCGAGGAGTTAAAACAGCTGGAAACTACCTGGGCAGGTTTCGATCCCAATCATGATTTTGAATACAAATACTTTGATGAGCAGATTGAAGAATTCTATTCTATCTTTTATGATATCGTTTACATCGTTGGACTTATTTCTGTTCTTAGCATCGTGATCGCTGGAATGGGATTGTTGGGCATTGCTACCTACTCCATCCAAACCAGGTTGAAAGAAGTTGGAATTCGAAAAATCTTGGGCGCAAATGGAAAGAACCTGATTCTGATCCTCGGCAAAAGCTTCTTTATCATGATTATCATTTCAACATTAATAGGTGGGTTGATTTCATTCTTTGGTAATAAGGCCTGGTTGGAGCTATTCGCCTATAGGATAAGTTTTGGATTTGACATCATTGGAATAGCGTTCCTATTCATAATAGTTGTTGGTGGGCTCACAATAGGAACTCAGACCTTAAAAGCAATGCGAACGAACCCAGCGGATATATTGAGAAATGAATAAGTGATTCTGTCGGGTACAGTCATTTAGGAATAAAAGAATGAGGTAAATAATCTCACTTTCTTTATCTTAAACGATCAACATAAAACCTTTCCGTATGTTTGATCTAAAACCCCTCTCGAAAGATGCCATTCCAAAGGCCATAGATAGAGCGAAGCAATATCGTCAACTCAATCAGCCCTGGCATGCAGAGAGTATTTGCAGGGATGTTTACGCTGTTGATCCGGACCATCAACAAAACCTGATCATTTTATTCCTGGCCATTACGGATCAGTTTGTAAATGACAAACATGGAAAGAGCATGCAGGATGCGGAAGAGATCATCGATAAGCTGCGGGA
>JANQST010000138.1 GCA_028279155.1 Cyclobacteriaceae bacterium | reverse complement strand
TCCCAGTTTGTCTTCTTATCTAGAATTTCAAATTCAAGTTCATCAATTACGATTCCCAGTTTCAGACTACTTATGAATCGTCTTGCAGTACGAACATTTTCAACAAGAAAATATTTTGTGTTCCTAATGACCTCCTCAACAATTGGTGATAGGAACGTCTTATCATTAGAATCAGCTAAGTAGGTTGGAATGAGGTATAGATGACCAGACATCACTTGAGAAATTCCAAAACCATATTTCTCAGCTCTTCTGGTTTATCTGCGTGAACCCAATGGCCAGCATCGGTTATCGTTTCGATTTTGGATTGAGGAAAAAGCCGATTGATCTTTTCCTGATCTTCTGGTAGAATATAATCAGATTCACTTCCAGCTATAAAAAGTGTTGGGTTTCCAAACACGCCTTTTTTTCCAAAACCTCCACCAATCTTATCATTCACTATTTCCAGTGTATCGATATTTGGTTTCCAAATGAATTCTCCTGCTTCATTACGAGTGAGGTTTTTTAATATGAACTGACGCACACCAAAAGGGAGTGGAATAGTCGACATTTGGTCGCTCGCTTCTTTCCGAGATCTTATAGAGGTCAAATCAACAGACCGAAACGCCTTAAAAACGTCTTGGTGATGTGGCGGATAATATTTTGGAGCAATATCTATTACAACCAATTGGTCCACCCGTCCAGGAAACCGGATTGCCATGTGCATTCCAACTTTTCCTCCAAGGGAATGGCCTAGCACATGAGCTTTCTCCAATCCTTCATCATCCAAAAGCTCTATAAGGTCATGATCCAGTACGTCATAATCAAATTCATCACTATGTGGTGAATTACCATGGTTTCTTAGATCAACAAAATAGACCTTGAATCTTTCCGCAAAAACCTTTCCGATTGTCTGCCAATTGTCAGAGGAGCCGAAGAGCCCGTGCAATATAATAAGGGGCTTACCCTCACCTAGTGTTCGAAAGTGTAATTTCACAATCTTATATTATCCTTGATTTTGAAATGCCAAGTACTATCCGACATTAATTTTAATCAAATCCAGATCAAGTCTCAACATTAACCACAAAAATACAGTTTGGTATTACCTTCACGCCCTTTATGAAAATAATTGAGTCATTTTTATCTACCGCTTCAAATTTTATTTGGGGCCCACCTTTACTGATTCTTCTTTTAGGTGGTGGGGTTTTCTTTCTATTCTACTCCCGGTTTTTACCTTTCAGGTATTTGAGACATGCAATCAACGTTCTTAGGGGCAAATTCGATAATCCTGATGATCCAGGTGAAATCAACCATTTTCAGGCATTATCCGGAGCACTTGCAGCAACAATTGGAATGGGTAATGTAAGTGGGGTTGCACTTGCTATTGCAGCAGGTGGGCCAGGCGCTTTGTTTTGGATGTGGGTCAGTGCTCTATTTGGAATGGCAACTAAATATTTTACTTGTACTCTTGCTGTACTTTACCGTGGCAAAGACCGGGACGGTCAATTGCAAGGTGGACCTATGTATGTGATTAGGGAAGGGTTGGGTAAAAATTGGATTCCGCTTGCTGGGTTCTTTTGCATTTCTGCTTTCATTGGGGCCACTCCTGTTTTTCAGGCCAATCAAATGGTAGCTGTAATGAAAAATGTCATCTTGGTGCCTGCTGGTATAACTGATGGCTTTTCAACTGACTTTATCATTGGTGTTGTAATAGCCGTTCTTGTAGGCCTTGTGATCATCGGAGGAGTTAAGCGAATTGGAAATGTTGCCTCTAAACTGGTACCTGCTATGGTTTTGATCTTCGTAGCAAGTGTTCTGGTTATTATGGGGATTAACCATGAAGCAATCTTGCCATCTTTTGGACTGATCTTTAAAGATGCGTTTACCGCTCAGGCAGCTCTTGGAGGTGCTGTAGGAGCGATTATAATAGAAGGTGCCAAAAGAGCTGCATTTTCCAATGAGGCTGGAATTGGCACAGCCCCGATGATGCATGGAGCTGCCAAAACCAATGAGCCTGTTCGTGAAGGTCTTGTCGCAATGCTTGGACCAAGTATTGACACCATTGTTGTCTGTACAATGACAGGATTATGCATCCTAATGACCGGCGCATGGAAAGCTGAAATTTCCGGAAATTTTAGTAGTGATACACAGGGGGTACTCATGACCACATTGGCATTTGAAGAAAGTCTTCCAGGAATTGGATCATATATCTTGATGGTTTGCGTCATGATATTCGCAATCACTACAATTTTCGGTTTGGCCTATTATGGACAGAAATGCCTTTCTTTTATGATCGGGCCGAAGTACATAAAGTACTACAATTACTATTATATCGCGTTGGTGATTGTAGGGTCAGTTTCTAGTCTCAGCTTGGTAATTAACCTAATATTCGTCGGTTATGGTTTAATGGCTGTGCCAACGGTTGTTTCTGCCATAATACTGGCTCCTAAGGTAATGGAAGCCACCAAATCATATTTTAGCCGAATGTCTATCTAGAAAGTTTGGATTGCTGCCTAATTGTTGCCATATCTTTGCACCCTATTTGCTTAAAGCACGATGAGAATAATCATAGCTGGAGCCGGCGAAATGGGATTCCACCTCGCCAAATTACTTGCTGCTGAGGAGCATGACATTGTAATAATCGATACCAACAGTGAGGTATTGGAACATGTCACCTCCTCCATAGATGTTGGGACTGTAAGAGGAAGTTCTTCATCACCAAACATATTGAAAGAAGCAGGAGCGATCAAATCCGACCTGCTGATCTCAGTTACTTCTATTGAGGAGATCAATATTGCCACCTGCATGATCGGCAAAAGCTTGGGTGCCAAAAAAACAATTGCCAGAATCTCAAATATTGAATTGCTACAGCAGAGAGAAAACCTAAACCTCAAAGGGATGGGTATAGATGAGGTCATTTCTCCTGCTTCATTGGCGGCTAAGGAAATCAAAAGACTTCTGAAGCAAACTGCACTTACTGATACGTTCGAATTTGAGAAGGGGACTCTGACCCTTGTTGGAATTAAAATCGACAAAGACTCTAAACTTGCCAACAAGACGCTTACTGAGTCTGCATATCTTAACCCTGATCAGAACTTTACTACTGTCGCTATTCTTCGTAACAACAAAACAATTATTCCGCATGGTGATAATAAGTTTTTAGAAAACGATCATGCTTATTTTATCTCTGAACCCTCGGGAATTGCTGCTGTGACAAGCCTTGCTGGAAAGGAAAGTGTTGAGATTAAGAACCTCATGATACTTGGTGGGAGCAAGGTTGGGGTCCATACCGCCAGATTGCTTAGCAAAAAATGTAACATCAAACTTATTGAAGCCGATAAGGATAAATGTCATAAGCTTGCTGAAGAGCTTCCTGACACGATGATTATCAATGGGGACGGCCGGGACATCAACCTTTTAAAGGAAGAAAACATTGATCAAATTGATGCTTTCATTGCTCTAACAGAAAATTCCGAAACCAATATCATGTCCTCACTGGTGGCAAAGAATAATGGAGTTAAAAAAACAATTTCTCTTGTTGAGAATATGGATTACATCCATTTATCACAAAGCATTGGAGTAGACACCCTCATCAACAAAAAGCTCATTTCTGCAAATTTCATTTTCAGATATGTTAGAAAAGGTGAAGTTGTCGATTTAACGAGTATTCACGGTGTTGATGCTGAGATTTTGGAATTCGAAATAGGAGACAACGCTAAAATTCTGGAAAAGGAGCTAAAAGATCTTGATTTTCCAAGAACTGCCATCGTTGGTGGAGTTATCCGATCAGGAAAAGGGATCGCAGTGAGAGGAAACTTTGAGTTTATGCCAAACGACAAGGTTGTTGTACTTTCAATGCCAGATTGTATTCGAAAAGTTGAAAGCTTCTTCAAATAACTTACTGGAATGAACTATTCCATAATATTTAAGGTCATTGGAACCCTCTTGATAATCAATGGTGGGTTTATGATGACTAGCATCCCTTTCAGCCTTTATTATGGCGAAGGAGATATCATGGATATTATTTACTCCGGAATCATATCAGCTTCCGTCGGGCTTCTCCTTAGGGTTCTTGCTCCAAAATCCTCTAATACAGAACTCAAGAGAAAAGATGGTTATTTGATCGTTGCCCTTGGGTGGATCTCCATGTCTTTCTTGGGATCTTTGCCATACATTTTTAGCGGAGCAATTCCTGATTTAGCCAGCGCTTTTTTCGAAACAATGTCTGGGTTCTCAACCACGGGTGCTACCGTTCTCTCGGACATAGAGGCTGTCCCAAAGGGAATACTTTATTGGCGAAGCTTAACCCAGTGGATCGGCGGCATGGGCATCATTGTATTGGCTGTAGCCATTTTGCCATTATTGGGAATTGGTGGGATGCAGCTTTTTGTGGCGGAGGCTCCAGGAATATCTCCGGACAAACTTCAGCCCCGAATCAAGGAAACAGCAAAAAGACTCTGGATTATTTATCTGGGTTTGACGGTATTGGACTTTCTACTTCTTTGGATTGGAGGGATGACATTTTACGATGCGATCAATCACAGTTTCACGTCAATGGCCTCCGGAGGCTTTTCAACAAAAAACGCCAGTCTTGCCTACTATACCAGTCCATTCATTCATTATGTGCTTATCGTATTTATGTTTCTCGCGGGAACTAATTTTACGATGCTATATTTTGGGCTTCATGGTAACTTCAAAAAGATCATTTCAAATGAGGAGTTTCGTTTCTATGCTATTTTATGCGTTGCTGCGGGACTACTAATCGGAACTATCATCTACACAATGGGACACGGCACTTATGAGAAATCGGTACGTGATTCTTTGTTTCAGGTGATTTCGATTATTACAACCACTGGATATGTTATCTATGACTATACTGGCTGGACACCACTTATTACTGTACTTTTTTTCCTTTTCATGTTTGCAGGAGCATCTGCTGGATCAACTGCTGGAGGAGTTAAGCTCGTACGGCACATCTTATTGATAAAAACTGCTGTTTTAGAATTCAAACGACTCATACACCCAAATGCGGTCATTCCGGTTCGATATAATGGAAAAACCGTAAGTGGCGACATCACTTTTAATGTGCTTGCCTTTATCATGATCTACATACTGATCTTTTGCATTGGCTTTCTTATCGTATCTGCATTCGGTATTGATTTCGTCACGTCAATTGGGGCTGTAGCAGCTACGCTTGGAAATGTAGGGCCTGCCATCGGGGGTGTTGGTCCTATGGATAACTTCGGTCATTTACCCGGGGCAGTGAAATGGGTGTTATCATTTCTGATGCTTTTAGGCCGACTTGAGCTATTCACAATAATGATTCTCTTTACCCCATATTTCTGGAAGAAATTCTAATTGATCTCAGCAGATTGTCTCATCTTTGGCGATCTAAAAATTCTCAACATGCTCAGTTATATCATTTGGAACTTCGATCCGGATCTCTTCACAATTCCAGGTTTGGACTATGCACCCAGATGGTACGGTGTTTTGTTTGCCTTAGGCTTTCTTATTAGCCTTCAGGTAATGATGTACATATTTAAGAAAGAAGGGCGTTCCGAAAAAGATGTTGACAAGTTGACCACATACATGATTATATCTGTGATAGCGGGCGCACGGTTGGGACATTGTCTGTTTTATGATCCTGTCAGGTATCTCAGCAACCCATTGGAGATTCTGAAGATCTGGGAAGGTGGATTGGCTAGCCATGGAGCCGCCATTGGCGTTTTGTTTGCACTTTTTCTTTTTTCAAAAAGACTCGGCTACAAGTTTTTGTGGATATTGGACCGCATCGTGATTGTTGTCTTATTGTGTGCGGCATTAATCCGAACTGGAAACCTCCTCAATTCTGAAATGGAAGGTATAGAGACAAATTCCAATACTGGAGTTGTCTATGCCAGAACTACCTATAACGTCTTAAACTACGATATAAACAGAATTGAATCGGTCTCATTCAAAAAAGGAGGACAGATGGAGAGCACTCAGTTAGGTGTTGTTCCAATAACTGCCATCATTGAATACAAAGAAGGTGCAACACTCGAGCTGCAGGAAAAGAATTACATAGAAAATCAGCTGCGAAACAGGTTGTCGTATTCTGATGTTGCTCGTCATGTTGACTTTGGTTCAGGCCCACTAAGCTATTTAGTTGATGAAAAAAATGGTCGGCAAGTGGTCGAAATCTTCGGCCTGGGGAAGGTGAGACATGCAGCGCAAATGTATGAGGCAACTTATGCCCTTCTATTGATGATTATTCTCTTTTGGTTGTGGCATAAGAAAAGAAATGTCCTCCCGAGAGGTTTCAACTTTGTGCTTTTTATGATTGTGTTTTGGGCCTTACGGTTTGTTGATGAGTTTTTCAAAATGAATCAGGTTGCTTTCGAAGATGACCTAGCCCTTAACATGGGTCAAATTCTAAGCATTCCACTGACAATTACAGGTATTGTATTGATGTTCCTTATTTTCAAAAGCGACAAGAAAATGTCGGACTTCTTGTAAATTATTCTACAGAGATATTTACATTCTCGATCCTGGAAAGCTCGATGAGTTCACCTTTATCAAACAATGCTGACATCTCTTCAAGTGGAGTTAGTTTATCTTCAGGCTTATAGTTGATATAGTCCTGGAAAACGACCCCACCAACCACACGATTATTAAAAGCCTCTCTGAACCGGACGCCTCCACCTTCTGTGATATAGCTATAGGCCAAATAGTCCATAGAGAAAGTTTGCTCGTCAAACCAGTAGAGAAAGACATCCTCAAAATCCTCTCCACCATTCTCTTCAGTGAACCGAACTTCAATTAGATGATAGTTCTTCCCTTTCACTGTAACTATTCCTTTATAGGATTTCATTGCAGCTGGGTCCATAAGGGTTAATGGGAGCTGAATGAAATAGAGAACCGAGTTTACTGAGCTACTGTATTTCCCAGTCCAGATAGAATCAACTTCAATCTCATTTCCATTCACACGCCTTGAGAATTCAGAACTGTTAACCAAAAGATCCTCAACATAACCCAAGGAGTCTTGAAAGGATCTTGTATATGTATATTTTCCGTCTTCTCTTAATACAGAATAGTGTCGGTCTCTAAAATCAAACTCAATTTTCTTGTTCGTGATGTTGTCAAGTCCATGGGTCTTTATGGCTTTGGCAATAATTCCTTCAGAATCAAGAGGCTTTTCCGGACTTGAGCACGCAAATACAAGAAGAGCTAGTAAGGTTAAATATTTCATTGGTCAAAAACTTTAGAAACAAGTCATTTGCATTTGGCTCATTTCATGAGGAACCATCACGTCTTTTCAATCCAGAGGTTTCGTTTTTGATGTCAATGGAAAGACTTATTGCAACAATCAATATTGCCTGGTTCTACTGCTCTATCCTGATTTTCTGACTTTTCAAAACACCATCTAGCTGATATCTTAAAATATACAGCCCCGTTGGAAGATCCTTAGGTCTCCATAGCGGTATCTGTGGTGTTATTGTGATTTCGTCAACTTGTTTCCCTTGCAGGTCAAACACCCGAATACTGCTGTCCAGCTGCCCTTGAAGTTGGAATGAAGCCACTCCCTGAACAACGGGGTTAGGATAAACAGTAAGCTGTGATTCAAATTCATCGGAAGCCGCTAATGGTCTTTCTTCTTGGATAAAGAGGTCATCGACAACCCACCCATGACCAGTATTGCTTGCATTTGAAAAGAGTCTGAATCTCACAAGAATCGTTTCTCCAGCATCAAAATGATCTCGCAGGTTAATAAGGTGTGATCGAAGTAACCCTTGCGATCCATCTTGGTTATTTTCATAAACCGTTAACCAATCCTCATAAAGGCTTGCATCATAGCCGGTTTCCAATGGGGTCCATGTGGTTCCGTTATTTGATGCTTCTACCACCACATAATCATTGAAGTTGAAACTAGGGAATACTGACCCATTCTGACCTGGCTCAATGATCGCAACGTCTCTATAGAAGAATGAATCATCAGTATCCGAAACTACGATTGGGGTTCGTAGGTACGTAACAAGTTCATCATCTGCAGGATAAGGATGAGGACTATGCAAAGCCTCATCAGTAAAGCTACTGGTGGTAACCATATTAAAATCAGTGCCCGTAAAATCTGGTGTCGCATCTACAAAATCGGTAGCATATCCATCAGCTGGGTCGTTTGTTTGAAACACAAAAACTTCCAATTCAATAGACGAGAATTTTTCTTCGCCGGAATAAAGGTCCAGTCGCAATGTAACTTCTCCCTCGGAATCTCCTTTTTCCAATTTCTGTACGAGCTCACCTAAAGAATTATCGTAAATGGTCCCAATAAGAGCATCGCCCAAGTAGACTTCAGTAGAGTCAAACACTGATCGATAATCTACCGTGAAGTTGATGTCTCCATCTGGGCTCATAAAAGCACCTAATAATGATGGATCTACCAAGATTCCTGCTATTTCTACAGACCAAATACCTCTACCATAGGTAGCAATGACCAATTGATTTTCAACTAGTTTGAAATCGTAAACATTGACACTTGGCAAATTTGAATCTAGTAGGTTCCAGCTTGCACCGCCATCGAGCGATTCGACAATTCCAATTTCTGAACCCACCCAAATTTTATTTTCATCCGTAGGGAATACAAAAATGGTGTTGACCGCTACATCCGGGAAGCCTCTATCACCTGACCCGTCAAAACCAGAAATGTCGACCCAGGTTTGTCCCTGGTCTTCGGTTTTCAATACTTTGGGAAGTCCCGCAAATGAGAAAAGAGCATACGCTATTTTGTCATCGGAAGGGTGAGTTCCAATTCCTGAGACAAATCCCATATTGAAAACATCGTAATTCTCAACAGCATCAAATGTTGACCCTCCATCAGTAGACAATGCAAGCCTCGCAGTGCTTGAAAGTCTACCTCCAGCCCAAATCACATCGGGGTTTGCATAGGAAACTTCAACATCTGCACTATTATTGAATGACCATAGACCTGGATCATTCATCGTCGCTGCCTGCCAACCTCCTCCAAAAGTTGTTGACCTCCATACTCCTAATTCTCCAACTGTAAAGACTCGATCTGGCATAGATTTATGGTGGGCCAATCTGGTTATAAAGGGTCCATCATCATTAAATCCTCCCGTTGCACCATCCCAAGTAGCTCCACCATCGGTTGTTTTTGCAAAATTGTTGAATTGAGAGCCGCCTATTATCTTATTAATGTCTTCACTATGCCACAATGCTTCAAAGCCATCTCCTCCAATCGCAAACCTTGCAGCTTGAACCGCTGACCCTGTGGTGCCACTTGTGTGATACCAGGTTCCATTGTCTTGCATTCCACCAATGTATCTGTCCTCTCCCGGAGCTTTGTCGGCACCATAAAACTGGGTTGTATTGTATCCATTACTTACATAGGTAAAAGCATTATCACTTGTGCCAGGATCGGTTGAAACTACCGATCGATAAACTCCCCCATCGTTGGTAACAAAGTATCTAAAGGTCTGAGCCCCAGCATCAAGATTAGTTATAATGATGTTATGTTGATCAGGGTGGATTCCTGAACTCCTGGTACCCTGAGATCCAAAACTGTTGGAACCACTAAATTCTCCATATGCATCTGAAACATTTTCTGTGACTCGTTCAAGACCAGGAACAGAACTAACGTCAATCGCAAGATTCGAAGTTGGTAGATTGTCCTTGTCAAAAGCTGCTCCTGCATTTAGCACGGGCCAGATGAAGAACATTTGTCCTTCTTCTACTCCGCCAGTCTGCGCGATATTGACATCCTCAGTAGCTGAGTATGGAATGTTATGAAAAATCAGGTATTCTCTTGAGTGTGTAGATGGATCTCCATCTGTATTGCTTGCGATCAAATTCCACTCACCGTCATCTTGCTGATCTCTAAATGAAACCATCAATTGCTGATTGTTATCTGTGTCCCATACCTGGAATGGAACATCTACATAATTCGCGTATACATAATCCGCAAAATCAACTCCCGCTCCCTGGTTACCTACAGTGAATCGATGTGCTTTTTGAGTTCCGGCACCAAATCTGATCTCAATAGATAGTAAATCAGCTCTATCTACAGTCCCCAGCTCCAGTGTGCCATTAAAGTACTCTCCACTGTGATTGATATAGTCAATAAAGTCTTCAGTACCGTTTTCGGTAGCATCAACTGTGACAACATCTGAAACAGTGCCTGCTCCAAGTTCAAACTTCCATAAATTCACTCCTCCTACATAAACAATGTCTTCATCAAATGGATGTGCTGTGGCGACATTATCATACCACCCTTGTCCACCTAAGAAATCCTGGTTTGTCAACCCATCGCTGTTCACCGCGATTGTCCAGGTTGCTCCCGCATCGCTTGAAACGTAGAGGTCCGATCCATTTCCGCTCAAGCCTCCTTCAACTGACGCCCAAAGACGATTTGCATTAACGGGAGAAATAGCTATCTCAATTCGACCCTCAGGAAATAACCCATTGCTTGAATCTGTCCAGGTTGCTCCACCATCCGTGGATTTGATTACTCCGGTTTCGTCGATTGCAACATAAAGCGTATTAAAATCTGTAGGAGAAACAGCAATGTCATCATACCGTTCACTTGTTGATGACCTGAGTTGAGTCCAATTGGTACCTCCATCAGTTGTTTTGTAAATGGCCGCCTGCAACCCAACACCCCAGCGCGTATTCCTCGATGTAACGATTACGGTATTCTCATCCGCCGGATCCACGACGATCCTTGAAACATTTTTGAAATCCGGATACACTGAAGGATCCGCTATTTGCGTCCAACTTTGGCCTTTATCTGTTGATTTAAACAGACCGGCCCCATCAATATCATTCGTAAAATGCTCACCCGTTCCGGCGTAAATAACCTGGCTGTTGGCGGCAGACATAGCCAACGTATTTGTACCAAGGTTGGGAATATCTTCGGAAATAAACGTCCAGGTTGTTCCAGCATTGGTCGTTTTCCATATTCCACCTGATGCTGAACCAGCAAACCACGTTTGATTGTCAACATCGTCTGGGTCAAAAAGTAGTGCTCTCGTACGACCTGCCACATTTCCTGGTCCTCTTTCTATGAATTCAAGTGATTCCGTCCTTGCTCTTGACCTACTTGCTCTTAACTTGGCTCTATTGTATTCCTCATACACCTGGTTCGGTCCATACTTTGGTCCATCGTCTCCATCTCGAGTTCTCAATTGACGCTGAATTAACCCATGCATTTCTGGGCTGTCCGCTTTGACATGACCATTTCGTTTCTTCTCTCTCTTTTCAGCTAAATACTTTTCATAACTAGTAAGTGGCTGTTCATTTGTTGTCTTTGAACTTGGCATTTTTGTCAATACAATGAATACCGCCAATAGAGTGATCGATAGGATTGTGAGTATGCGTTGTTTTCCTGTCATGTTAATTAATTAATGTGGCTAAATAGTTATTTCGTTACACTAACTTTCTTTTTAGTGATTAGGTCATAGTAATAGGTAAAGGTGCTGGTTGATGTCTTATCCTTGATTACCTCAGGGTATTCCTTTATGATGAGTCGGTCCTTTGAATGCCAATCCACGTCACCGTTCAATTTTTGAGGCCCGTAGATTAGCTCTCCATTTTTCATGTTTATAACAACTACGTTTTTCCATTTACCTATATCATTTTCAGCAGAATAACAAAGTGCCAGATCACCGTTGTCTTTTCGTTCATATGTTTCGCCCAATTGAGAGATGGCAACTTTTTCAATGGAGGGACTTCCGGATGTCGACTTTTCGCTGTTCTTGCAGGAAAAAAGGACGATTATAAGTAAAGGGACAATTATTCTCAAAATAATAATATTTGTAGTGGCTCGAATTTAATTCATCTTACCGAACGATGAAGTATCTCATAAGACAATTTATCGAATACTACAACCCAGTCATCGATGTCCCCAATTTTCTGGATTATCATTATCATTTGGAGACAAGCCCAAAATATCTCCTTCTGTTGTAACACCGAGTCCCAATACTGTTCGGTTGGCATAGTTGAAGTAGCTCACAACTTGGTTCAATTCAAGGATCTCTCCATCATCGTAACCATTCTTTCGAAGATCCTCTATGTCTGATTCTTTAAGTGCGGTTTGGTCAAGGGTGAGCTTACGAGCATATACTAATCCACTTTTTTCCTTTTCAGAAAAAAGCTCATCAAAGCGCTCTTTTTTCAAGGCTTCAAATAATTCCAATGCCTTGTTCTCGTCACCAAGCAACCTTTGCAATCCGGCAAAATGATGTTCTACACAATAAATGCATCGATTAAGGTCACTTACATAAACTCCAACGGTTTCCAGGTAGGACTTAGGAAGTGAATTATTCTTATGGTGAAGAACATTTTTGTAAAGAGCCATATGGCCCTCCATCGAGTGTGGCCTTAAACTGTGAACTCCCATAATATTGTCCACGTTGTTGTTGGGACCAGTAACTCTTTGGTAAAGTCTTTTCAAATGTCCTTCTGCTTTTTCAAAAGGAATGATGGATATCCAGCTCATCGTTTTTTAACTGTAGTTAATTCTTGTCAACTCGTTCGAAAGCTCCAATATCAGGCATTTCATCTCTAGGAACATCAATGATGTCTTTTAAAACACCAATATCAAGGCCTTTGTCTTGAGCAAAGGCTAATGTATCAAGAGAATAATCAAATAAAAATTGATTGGCAAAGCCCGGGAAGTTGAAATCCTGTGAGGTAAAATTTCCAAAGATTCCTTCACCTGATCGAATAATATTGGTGGTCAATGTCGCAGTTACTATAGATCCTCCACCACCATTAATAGCAAGTTCTTCATCCTGTGAGCCCCAAATAATACAGTTGGTCAGTTCTACTGTTAGGTCATCAGTTAGCGTTTCACTTTCACTTATTATGATGTTATCTGAAAACTGAACTCCCGGTTCACTATGAACAAAAAAGCTTTGATCATTTGAAAATGTACAATGTTGATAGGTATAGTTGCCCCCTGCAAAATTTCCTATGAGATATCGTCCACAATTGTAGATCAAAGAATTTGTTGCCTCAACATCGGAAGTGAATGCCAGAATCCCATCGCTGCTCATATTAAATATTTCAGTGTTAGAAACAATCACATCCGGAATGTCATCATCGTCCGGGGAACCAACTCTTAAGCCAACCTGTCCATTGAAAATTTCGGCAAATCGTACTTGATTGTCTGCACTCCCTTCAAGAAAATAAATTCCGTTCCATTGTCCTGGTACCTGATCGTAGATTCCATCAAATCGGGCATTCCTGAAAACAATATGATTGGCTGAATCACCGACCGCCTGCAATGAGCCCTGAATGAAAAGTGCGGCATCATTTTCAAAAAAAACTGATGTTCCTGGCTCGATGGTCAATTGACAATTTGGACGGACCAATAAAGTATCTGAAATAATATAGGGCCTGCCTTTTGTCCAGACCTCGTCGCATATAATTTGGTTCTGAAGCCTGTTCCCGTCTTGTCCCCAACTAATAAGCTTTACATGCGCTGTATTTCCATTCCAATTAAAGACTATCGAGTCCTTGACAATATAAGGCGCATTTAGGTTTCGTGGGTTTATGTTGACTTCCACAAGGATCAGGAGGCTATCTCCACCCAGGATCTGCTCATTTGTTTGCTGTGCTCCTTCCTTCCCATTTACAATAATGGAATAATCTGAGGCTTGATCCTTGCCAAGTAGAATCTCGGAGAGCAGAATGGCATTTTCGTTAGGATTAAAAATGGTAAGTCGTTTCGTTGCACTTCTACTTTCACTCAGGAGTGTATCAAATGCAACAGAGTCATTGCTAAATAGAATTTCCAGGTTAGGATCAAAAGAGATATCGTCTTCTGCGGTTGAGCATGAGGACCATATTAAAAGAACTATCAGGAATGGTGCCGCTACTTTTAACATATCTAGATTAACGGATTATTCTTCCCCTTCTTTCATCAATTCCGCATTTTCTGCTATTCTCAATTGCTCAATAAATTCTCCAATATCACCATTCATGACATTTGGAAGGTTGAAAACAGAAAACCCAATTCTGTGGTCAGTTACTCTACCCTGTGGATAGTTATAGGTTCGAATCTTATCCGACCGATCACCTGACCCTACCATGCTTTTCCGCTGGCTACTTATCGCATCGTTATGTTTCTTCAGTTCCATCTCATACAAGCGAGACCGCAACACTTTCAGCGCTTTGTCATAGTTCGCATGCTGAGACCTTCCATCCTGGCACTCTACAACAAGTCCCGACGGGGCATGTGTCAACCGAACAGCAGATTCTGTTTTATTAATATGCTGACCTCCTGCACCTGATGCTCTGAATGTATCCTTTCTTATATCCCCCATATTCAATTCCACATCTACCTCCTCTGCCTCAGGCAAGACCGCAACAGTAGCGGCTGATGTATGTACTCTTCCTTGAGACTCGGTTGTAGGCACACGTTGAACCCGATGTGCTCCCGATTCAAATTTCAGTTTTGCGTACACATCTTCTCCCTCAACAGAGGCTACTATTTCTTTGTACCCTCCAGCAGTTCCTTCGTTGAAATTCAGAACAGAAAATGACCACTTTTGTGAATCCGCAAAGGCTTTGTACATGCGAAAAAGGTCGCCTGCAAAAATTGAGGCTTCATCGCCACCAGTACCCGCACGAATTTCAAGGATGACATTTTTACTGTCATTAGGGTCTTTAGGTATTAGTAAAACCTTCAGCTCTTCCTCAAACTTCTCAATTTGAGGCTCTAATTCATCAATCTCGGCTTTGGCCATCTCTCTAAACTCGGGATCTTTTTCTTCCCCTAAAACCTGTTTCGCATTTTTCAAATTGCTTGTTGCATTGGCATATTCATCATATACCTTGACAATTTTTTCAAGGTCTTTGTATTCTTTGTTGAGCTGACTATATTTTTTCATGTCAGCCATGGCATCCGGCTGGACAATCAATTGACTTACTTCTTCAAACCGATGTTTAATTTCCTCTAGTTTCTCTATCATCCCGCAATAGTTTGGCACCGTAAAAGTAAGTCAGTGGCTGAATTCTTTTCACCTGAAGTTTTCTTCTGATTTTCATTTATTATTAGGCCGCAGATCTGTCATTATCTTTATTGAACAAAATCACTACAATAATTGAGGATCATGAAGCAATTATTGCTACTAGTTGTTGTATTCTTTTGTCTCCCTTCAATTGCACAGCAAAAAATTGATAGCCTTATCAATGTTTTTGAAGAAACCCCTGGTAATACACTTGAAGAGATTCAAAAGCTGAATGGAACAGCCAAAAAATATACAAGCTCGTTCCCTTCCATTGCTGAGCAGTATGCAAGAAAAGCTTTATCAAAAAGTGTCGAGCTTGAAATCAAAGAGGAGCAGGCTGGGGCTCATCTAAATCTTTCTGAAGTATTTCGTACGAGAAGTGATCTTACAAAAGCATTGGAACACGCCTTTAGCGCATTGAACATTTTTGAGGAGCTTGGTGATTCCAGCAAAATGGCCATTTCGGCTAATTCAATTGGTAGATATTATGCAGATATTGGTGAATGGGAGGATGCCACCAAATACTACAACCTGAGTTTGAAATTGTGCGGTCCCGACCTAAAGACCAAAGGAAAAACACTGAACAACTTTGGATCCATGTACCACAACCGGGATAACCTGGATAGTGCTCAGGTTTATTTCGAGAAAGCACTTGATATTGGATTGGAAATTAAAGACCAATCCGGGTTGGCTACTGTATATGGGAACCTTGGGATCATATACTTACAAAAGTTCAACAATCCAGATAAGGCAAAGGAATACTATGAGAGGTCTATTGAGATGAAAAAAGAGCTGGTCGATTTCTTCGGCCTTTCCTACTCCTATATCAATATGGGAAACCTTCATCGTAACATTGGAAAATACGATCAAGCCAGAAAGTACTATGCCACAGCGGTAGCTTATACCGATTCAGCGGAAGCAAAATGGGTCAAATCGGCAGCATATATAAGGTGGGGAAGGTCTGAAGGGTTAGCTGGCAATCAACAGCTGAAAAATGAATACACAGAAATTAGTCGTCAACTTCAGCGTGAGGTGCTAATAGAACGACAGGAGTCTGAGCTTAAGCAACTGGAAGCCTCGTACAATCTTGAGAAAAGAGATCGGGAGTTGCTGATCAGTGAACAGAACTTAAAAATTCTTGAGAACGACAGAAAGATCAAGGTTATTCAAATTGCCTTCCTGGTGGTGACACTCTTACTACTCGGTAGTATGCTATTTCTTCAAAAATCTAAGAATAAAAAAGAACGAGAAATTCAACAGGCCAAGAACAAACTACTCACTGCTGAATTAGGACACAAAACCAATGAGTTGAATTCTTTTACGCTCAACTTGATTCAAAAACAGGATATGATGAGCGAGATAAGCGCACTCCTGAAAGACATTAAAAGAAACTCCTCACCTGACAAGGTCCAAAAAAAACTATCAGAACTCAATCAAATAGTTTCAAGGCAAGCGCGAAGTGACAAAGAGTGGGAAGATTTTAGGTCCTATTTTGATCGGGTTCATACTGACTTCTTTAAAAACCTAAAGTTGAAGTTCCCATCGTTGGGAATCGCTGAACTTCGGCTTGCCGCTTTGATAAAACTAAATTTATCAATAAAGGAAACCTCCTCTATTTTAGGCATCTCCCCAAATAGCGTAAAAACAGCAAGGTATCGGTTACGAACCAAATTGAAGCTAGCTCATGAAGAGAGTCTTTCGGGTTTTCTTATCACATTCGAAGGTTAAGTTTACAATAGCTCTTTGTAGCGATAACAATCAGTGGTATGATCATTAACCAATCCAATCGCTTGCATATGAGCATAAATAGTAGTTGAGCCAACAAACTTGAATCCTCTTTTCTTAAGATCTTTTGAAAGAGCATCTGATTCTGATGTTGTTACGGGGACCTGATCCATCGTTTTCCATTTTCCCACCATCACGTTGTTATCTACAAACCCCCAAATGTATTTATCAAAGGAGCCAAACTCTTCTTGAACCTCAATGAATCGCTTTGCATTATTTATTGTCGCTTCAATTTTAGCCCGATTACGAATGATCGATGCATCTTGCAAAAGATCTTCAACCATTCCTTTCCCATACCCAGCGACAGTCTTGACATCAAAGTTTGCGAATGCATTTCTATACCCTTCTCGTTTCTTTAAAATGGTTGCCCAACTCAACCCCGCCTGAGCACTTTCCAATACCAAAAACTCAAAGTGTTTCGTGTCATCGTGGACCGGAACTCCCCATTCCTCATCATGATACTTAATGTAATCATCAAAACTATTTTCGCACCAGGTACAGCGTTTTTTCATCTTTAATACTAAAAAGGTTAATTATCAGTTGAGATTTTATAAAATTAGCCAATTGGATTCCCAATTCATGAGAAGGATATCGTTTCTATTTCTTTTTGTCGCCCATTGCTTTTTATCAGTCGCACAAACACCCATTTATGAGTTCAGAGATTTAGAAGAAGGCAATTTTATCCCTTCAGATTTGAACAGCACTCGAAGCGCAGTTTTCATTAGTATGCCTCCAAAAAATGGGAGCTACTATACAGAGGATGACTGGAAGGCATTTAGTGGTCAGGTTCATAACTACTTATACAAGATGGGAATCGATGTAATCATCTACATCAATAGCAATGACTTTTCTTCGGGAAACTCATCACGCAATTTTTATCAAACGACACTCACCAGAAGAAAAATCAAGAACCTCATTTTCGTAACGAAGACCAAAACAGGAGTTGAGCTTTTATGTACTATGTATAATGGTAGACCGTCCCTGATTGGGAATAATCAGAAGGTTTATAAAAGAAAAGCAACAGGATTGCATCGAGTTATGATTGATTTTGGAAGAGAGGTTAAACGTGCAGAAAATCCGATGCAGAGTTTTCTCATTCCAGACAAACCAACGTTTCTTGATGCCCTTTCAATCGTCGAAAAGTCGAATCTCAAAAACTATCCCGGTCAGATTAGGAGAAACAAAATGGCGATTGAAAAATTTAGCAAAATACCGAATGTAGAAAATGCCAGTCCGGAATTAGTATCCAGAATTAACAGCTATAACCAACAGGTTGAGGTTAAAAACCAAGAGCTTGAGCAATTACTCAAAGACTTCCCTTACGAAATTGAATTCATTGACTACATGAGTGATGAGGATCTGCTTCGAAGAAGGTTTCAGTTTGTTTTACGAAATATCTATAGCTCTGGAGAATCGATCAGGTCAATGCTTAAGTATGAACCTTCATCTTCTGAAGCTGGGTATGTATCCGTGATTCCTATTATGCCAGATAACACAAACATCAAGACATTTCCAAAAAATGCGCTCTTGCACAAATTTTACATCCGGCAAAATATTGCCAAAAACGTATATGTTGGGGAGTGGGATGCGGATGAGTCATGGCAGCAAGCACTTACCAATTTCATTGGTAATATGACACAGTTTTTCAACAAAGGAAATTGAAGAAGCTCAACTACTTCAAAAACAAACCAAAGGTTGCTGAAATCGATGTTGCGGCATACATGAAGCGACTTGGTTTAGGGCAAGAAGAGCCCACAATCAAATTTTTACGAAAACTACATTCAGCTCACATACATAAAATTCCATTCGAGAACCTGGACATCCATTATAGAAGAAAAATTCTACTAGACTACTCTAAAATTTTTGACAAAATCATAAAGAAACGTAGGGGTGGGTTTTGTTATGAGTTGAATGGGCTTTTCTACCACCTGTTATCTCACTTGGGCTATGATTGCTATGTCACCTCTGCTCAAATGAAAAATGACGATGGCGAATTCAGCCCTCCATATGATCATATGATCATAATCGCCAATATTGAAGAGAAGGATTACCTGATCGACGTTGGGTTTGGTGAAGCATTCTCCTATCCAAAAGAAATTAAAACAGGTGAGGTGCAAATGGATTACACGACCTATTGGCGTTTTGACAAAGATCCCGATGAGAATCTACTCCTTCAGTTCTCATCCAACGCCTCAAGCTTTCAAACTAAATACAGGTTTGCATTTGAGGAAAAGCAAATCATCCAGTTTATGGAAATGTGCGAATTCCATCAAACATCAGAGCGATCACCTTTTACTCAGAAAAAGTTAATTACAATCAAAACAGAAGATGGGCGAGTCACACTTACAGACAGAAAATTGAAACTGTTGAAGCTTGGCGAAATAGAAGAACTACCGATCCTCAATGAGGATGAGTTTTTATCAAAACTCGAACAGTATTTCGAAATTACGTACCAGCAGCTCAGCCCAATCCGGAAATAGTGTGATTAGTACTGGTGTTTCTGAATGGCTCGTTTCAGTGATTCCACATTTGATGTGATACTTGGATCACTATAGATTTTCGCCGAAAGGTCGGAAATCACGTTTTTTCTAAATCCTAATTTTTCGGCCAGCTCCTCACAATACTTGATCTCAGACAGATATACCTGACTGTCAATTTTCATCAATTGAACCAAATGATACAGGTATTCAAATTTATCGTCATCAGAAATAGTACTGAGCGGTGGCAGAGGTTCCGGGTTTTCGATCATGTCATTGACCTCATTTTCACTTATCCCATTTGCCTTAGCAATCATATATATCAGATCTTTCTCCTCTCCTGCAAAATCTCCATCGATGTTTGCAAGTTGAACCAATACAGACAGTTTGGATTTAATACTCATTAGACGTTGATTAAGGTGTTCTTATTTCAAATGTTTACTGGCCTCCTTCATGAGCGCCTCTCGGTTCCCAGTTATAGCTGGATCAGAATAAATTCTGGAAGCCATTTTCTTTACAACTTTCCGGTCATACCCTAATTTCTCAGCTATCCCTTCACAATATTTGATTTCCGTCAAGAAAACTTCGCCATCGATCTTCATTAGTTGAACAATGTCATATAAATAGTCAAATCGCTCCTCTGTCATCAATCCTGCAAAATTCACGTCCTCATTATCCTTAGATTCCAGAACCTCCTTTACAATTCCATCAATTTCTTCCTCAGGAATTTTATTGGCTTTTCCAATCGTATAAACGTAAGTTCTTTCAGGCTCTCCAAAATCTCGATCGATGATTGAGATCTGAACTAATGCTTTGAGATGGTTTCTAATATTGCTGTCCATTATAGCTGATAAATTTTAGTGATTTTGAGGTATCAATTTAGGCAAAATATGTTGATTAGTGCAAATAGCTTCCGGCATTCACATCAAAGGTAGCTCCAGTGGCGTGGTCTGCCATCCCACTGGCAATAAATGTAACCAAAGGTGCAATGTCT